>NZ_CAURKP010000006.1:0-93868 GCF_963525155.1 uncultured Rhodococcus sp. | reverse complement strand
ACCCGCACGCACCGGTAACCCCGGAAATCGGCCGGCTCCACGCGATACTTCGCGGAGCCGGCCGTTTGGGTTGTTCTGGTCAGTTCACTCCGAGATCTGCCAGCCAGGACCGGGTGCTGCGGGCGACGATGCCCAAGGCAACGGCAGAACCCGTCGCGGAGTCGAACGCGACGCTGTCGGCAGATTCGAGCCCCGTGTAGAGCTGGGAAACCCCGACTGCTGCGCCCGCTCCGATGATCGGCGCAATCGACGCACCGAAGGCGTCGGGCGTCACGGCTTCGAAAGTTACCGCGCGCGAGAAGTGTTCGGCGAATGCCTCGGCCAGTTCGATGCCGGTGATCGCCGGAATCTGTCCGATGTCGACCGCGTCCGGTGCTACGTCGAGAGTCAGGGCCGCAACGGCTGCATCAGCGACGTCGAGATGTGAACTCCATGCGACCGCGAGATCGGCACGCAGTGGGTAACGCAGGACCCCTTCGTCTTTCACCCCCGACAGCACGGTGGGCAGAAGAAGATTCTCGAGGAACAAACGCGGGGTCAGGACGGTCACCGCGTTACCTTCGGCGCGGAGTCCGTCGACGAGCTCGGAGAGAACGGGTGTGTTGGGACCGGCAAGCGGCGAAGTAGCGTCGCCGGTCACCGTGCCGCTGGTAGAGATCACGAACCGCGAAGGACCTGTCACTCTTGCTGCTGCCAGAACGTTGTGGGCGTAACCGGCTAGCGTCTCGGTGTCAGCGGCGAGTGGCAGGTGAAAGAACACCCCGTCTACCCCGCGATAAGCGTCGGCGAGAGAGTCGACTGACGCATTGTCCGCGACGACGGTGTTCGCACCCTCGAACGTCTGATCGGGGTTGCGGGTGATTGCTCGGACTTCGGCACCTGTCGATCCGGCGAGAGCCGCGACCAATCCCGCGAGAACGGGAGAACCCTGTGCGCCGGTGGCGCCATGCACTGTGTAAGTCATGACGCCTATAGTTCAGATTGGGAACCAGTTACTTCAAGTGAACTAATGGGGAATCGATGAGTGAATCAGGTCACGTGCTTCCGGAGTGCGGCGTCGCGCGCTTTCTGCTGGTTCTGGACGGACCGTGGGCAACGCTGATCGTTCGTGAGCTCACGCACGGCCCGATGCGCTTCACGGAACTACGACGCGCATTGCCCGGCATCAGTCCCAGGACACTGTCCGCCAGGCTCAAGCGATTCGAGGAGTTCGATCTGGTGACCCGGACTGCCTACGCCGAGGTGCCGCCGCGAGTGGAGTACGAACTCACCGCGACGGGGATGGAACTGCGCTCCGTGCTCGAAGCGATGGTCGAGTGGGCGGATCTGGCACTCCCCGTTTCGTGACCCTGCCCTCAGTGCGGGCCCGAAAGTCCAACCCGCAGAGCGCCGCAGGCCTCGAACATCGCATCTTGACCGGTATGGCCGACACCGGTGGTGTTGACGAAGGCATGGATCAATCCACTGTGACGCCTGAGTGCAACCGGGACTCCGGCCTCTCGCAGCCGGTTCGCGTATTCCTCACCCTCGTCGCGTAGTGGGTCGAAACCGGCGACGGCAACGTACGCGGGCGGTAGGCCGGCCAGGTCCGGAGTGAGCAGCGGTGAGACTCGCGGGTCGAGAGCCGAAGCGCCGCCCGACAGGTAATGGGCTGCATACCAGTCGAGTTGGGCGTCGGTGAGAAAGAAGTCGGTGCCGAACATCTTGTGCGAAGGGCGCTTCGACGAAAGGTCCACCCAGGGGAAGAAGAGCAGTTGGAAAACTGGTTTGACGTCGTCTTCGGTCGTGGACTGCGCGACGACGGCAGCCAGGTTCCCACCCGCGCTGTCTCCGCCTACCGCAATGGATTTCGGATCTGCACCCAGATCTGTGGCATGCTCGACGCAGTACCGGAATGCGGCGACGGCGTCATCGACCCCGGCGGGGAACGGGAACTCCGGCGCTAACCGGTAGTCCACCGACAACACACTGACCTCGCCGTGGCGGGCCAGGAAGCGGCACACACTGTCGCCGCTCTCGAGGCTGCCGAGGACGAACCCGCCGCCGTGGAAGTACACCAAAAGTGGAGCGGGCGTTGAGACTCCGGCCGGGCGATACAGCCGAGCCGGAATCGCGTGATCCCCGGCCGGGATCTCGAGGTCACTTACCGTCTCGATGTCGATGGGCGTACCGCCGAACAGTCGCGATTCGGCGTCGATCTGAGCCCGTCCCTCTTCGGCCGGAAGATGCTCGAAGCTCGTACCTTCGACCGCTGAGAGCAATCGCAGCGCAAGCTGGATCTCGGGGTGCAGAGTCTGCCCGTCGATCTCCTTCGGCTTGCCACCGAGAATGCGCTGCGCGCCGGTCGGTAAGGCGCCGACGACATCGAGCACCACCCGCGCAACACGATCTTGGACAGACATCTTCTCCGTGGACATACTCGCCTTCCGTCGGCTGATCACCCGTCGCTTGTACGTTACGAAAGAACTGGACAAATATCCAGGAATCTCGACGCTCGCGATCAGCTTGCCGGCGTCACAGTGACTGTGACGGGGCCCGCGTCGTCCGCGGTTTCCACTGTGAGAAGACGGCTTTGGGGGTTCCAGTTCACGATGTCGGCGCCCGCGACGTCGACGCCGCCGGGAAAGCCGCTTTCGGGTAGGTAGATCTCGGTCGGTGCCGTCACTGCGGGGTTCGGGGTGAACGTCAGCTGAAGGCGGTCAACGGTCGAGGACCATTCGGTGGGTGTGCCCGCGACGGCACGCGGATACGGCTTGTTCAGGGTGTCGACGAGGAGTGTCTGCGATCCGTCCGGCAGGTACGGGCCCCAAGGACCTGGATCACTGGACCAGTAGGAGACACCCGCGCCGAGTTCTCGGGCGGTCGTGTAGACGCGGTCGATGTAGTCGGTTGCGCCGGGCAGTGTTGTGTCGAGCCCGAATTCGCCGAGAATGATCGGAACGCCGCCGAGTACGTTGCCTGCGATGTGTTCGACGCTGTCGCGCCAGGTGTCGATGGTCGCGTCGGTGAGTGTGCGTGAGAGGCCGGAGTATCCGTCACCGAGGTCGAGGGGCAGCGGGTACAGGTGTGGGCAGTAGGCGATTCGCTGTTCGCCGGCTCGTGGGTCGTTGATCTTCGTGAGCCCGCTGGGGACACCTTGGTTGACGCCGACGGCCTGCGGGGCCACACACACCCAGCTGTCCTGATCAACTTCCCTGATGGCGTTGGTGGTTCGCTGATACAAGGCAGCGAGGGGCCCACCTTCGAAGGCGGGGCCTTGGAGGGAACCGCCCCACGGCTCGTTCATCAGGTCGTATGCCACGACGGTGTCATTGCCTGCAAAACGTTCGGCCACCGCCTGCCAGGCGTTCGCGTAGTGCTCGACCAGTTCGGGATGTTGGCCGGTGGTGTTCCAGAAGTTGTCGAATGCACGCATCACACCGGGTTGGACGTAGTACAGCTCCCACCGGTCTTGAGGGCTGACCGGAAGGCCGTCCATGTAGGTCGCCCAGGCCGGCGCGCCGTTGCCGATGTTGCCGGCGCCGTTGCCACTGTTGCCCTCTGGTGTGATCGCGCCGGAGTAGACGTCCTGATGCATGTCGAGCATGACCTTGTAGCCGCGCTCGGCGTACCAGCTGACTCGGTCCTCGACGCGGTCCAGATATTCCTGGTCGTACTGTCCCGGCTCTGGCTCCACCGAACGCCAGGAGATCAGGAAACGCACGAAATTTGTTCCCATGTCGGCATGTTCGCGCTCGAGATCGGCTTCGGTGAACTTCGGCATGCCGTCGGGTGCGCTCTTTGCGCTCGACGCCGTGTTGAACCCTCGCAGGATCAAGGAGCGCCCGGCGTCGTCGGTCAGGTACGACGGTGGCACCGACGTGCCATCGGCGCTCCCCGACGTGGGCAGGCTGCCCTGAGCCGCGGCAATTCCGCCGCCCAGTATCAGTGAGCCCGCGACTATCAGTGCTGAGAGCGGGATACGACGCACGGAAACTCCTTCTGGGTGTGTGGATGGATTGACTTGTCCGAATGGGGATTCGGCCCTGGGCTTGAACGCTCGGTGTCGATTCACGTCGGTTGGCTTACGCTGGTCCGCCCGTTTTCGATGTGTCCGACGAGCACGCGCTTGAATTCAGGATCTTCGTCGACCGTCACGGCGGCCTGATACCAGCCGTCCACCGAACGCACCGTCCACTGAGAGTGTGCACCGGCAGCGAGTTTGCGTCGGTTTCCGTCCACATTGACCGTCAGTGCACGACTTCCGGAATTGGTCGCCGTCAGTACAAGCGTGCGCGTCCCTGCGTCGACAGTTGTCGAGACGTCGAGCGAAGCTGCCGCACTGTCTGTAGCTCCGCTGAACTCGCGCCTGAAACCGTTGGGACCCAACAGGGTCAGGCTGTAGACGCGATCCCTGAGCGCAACGGTGTCGTCGACCTCGCCGACGACGTCGTAATGCCGTGGCTCGTCGAACTCACCTGCGTACGGGTACATGGCCAGGTGCGTTGATGCGGCGCCGGTATTGACCAGATGGACCGCCAACGAGCCGGTTTCCGGGTTCACCGTCGTGTAGGCGTCGGGTTGATAGGGAAGTGCCCGTGCTGGTCTAGTGCCGTTCTCCTGCAGAGGCATTCTCTGTTCGGTGGGCGGGGTCGGTGTCCACCGCGGTTCCAGCGGCGGAGTGGGTTGCGGGCGCGCCAAAGTCGGTCGACTACGCGGGTTGGCGAAGTCGAACGCCGACGTCAGGTCGCCACTCACCGTGCGTCGCCACGGGTCGATTTCCGGTTGCGTGATTCCGAACCGCTTCTCCAGGAACTGCGTGACGGACGTGTGGTCGAACACTTGTGAACAAACGAAACCGCCAACAGTCCACGGCGAGATGATCGTCATCGGCACCCGCGGGCCGAGACCGAGCGGCTGATTGCCGACCCATTCGGCTTCGACCGAGCGCGGCGGTCGAGGTGGCGGTACATGGTCGAAGTACCCGTCGTTCTCGTCGAAGTTGACGATCACGGCCGTCTTCGCCCACAGATCCGGATCGGACGCGATGGCGTCTAGTACTTGATAGAGCAGTGTTGCGCTCGCTGCCGGTGACGAACCCGATGGGTGCTCCGAATCCACCTCGGACGGAACGAGATAGCTGACTTGCGGCAGTCGACCGGACTCGACGTCTTTCCTGAACTCGGCGGCCAGTGTGCCGGGCCGGGATCGGTACAGCGCGCGATCGTAGAGTTGGCGATCAGCAGGCGACAGTTGGTCTGCGGCATTCGCGAGGGCCAGTACCGCTGCGTCCTGGACCGGCGCCGGCATCGACGGCAGGGCGAGATAGAACCCGGCCAAGGTCTGGAGTTCGTAGGGGAGCAGGCTCGGCCGGCCAAGCAGCCCTGCCGCCACTTTCTTGAAGGCGGTGAAGTATTCGAGGTTGTTGTCTCCGAAGTTGTCCCACTCCTGGTAGGTCTTCCAGGAAATGCCGGCGGACTGCAACCGCTCGGGGACCGTCGTCCATCCGTAACCGGCGTGCCAGGGGTTGTAGGCCGCGTTGGTTACAGCTCGTCCCCCGGGACCGGGTGGATCCGAAGGCAGGACCGACTCGGTTGGATTCGGCGAAAGTGGCTCGTATCCCGTGTATCCAGAGACCCAATAGTTCCGGTTGGGGCTCGTGGACGTCGGAACGGAGCAGTGGTAGGCGTCGCAGATCGTGAACGCGTCCGCCAGTTCGTAGTGAAAGGGAATGTCTTGCCGGTCGTAGTAGGCCATCGTCGTGCCGGTTTTTGCCGCGATCCAACCGTCGTGCCAGCCGTCGGCGAGTGCGGCATGTCCGCCCGCCCAGCTGTGGTCGAGTCCGGTCACGTTCTGGGTGTCCATGCGTTGCGCCGCAGCCGAATCGCGGATAGGGAAGGGGAGCACAGGACCGGTAGGCCCGGGTTGTTCGAAGACGCTGTGGCCGCCGCGCAGACGCAGCGCATTCGGATCCCCGAATCCGCGAACACCCCTCAGTGCGCCGTAGTAGTGATCGAAAGATCGGTTCTCCTGCATGACGAGGACTACATGCTCGATCGAATCGAGCCCGCCGGAGCTGACGGGTGTCGCCAGTGCACGCTGAAGCGACGGCGGGAGAAGCGAAGTAGCGGCGACTGCAGTTGCACCGACCCCGGCGGCGAGAAACGACCGTCGGGAGAGAGGATTCCTAGACACTTGTGCTCCATCGATAAATCAATCGGTTCTGTGACTGCGGCCGTGACATGCTGTTGCCGCTGCTCCGAATCGGTGCAGCAGCAACAGTGTCGAGCGAATTGCGATCAGGATCCGAAGAGACCACTCAGCGAGCCGAGGCTGCCCGAGCCGCCGTTCCCGCCGTCGTCAGGCGCAGCAGAAACCTTGACGACGGATTCGTCCGACGCGGACTGTGTGAATCCACTTCGCCCGGCGTATGACGCCTTGATCCGATGATCGCCCGTCGATGCGAAAGTGTGCGTCAGTCGCGCCACTCCATCGACTCCGACGACAACGGGCTGTCCGATGGGTTGGTCGCCGTCGTAGAACTGAACCGAGCCCCCGCCGGGGTTGGGGGTGACCGTCGCGGACAGTTCTGCCGCGACATTCTGCTTGGTCGTCGCGGGAGCTGCCAGTGAGGTCGAGGTGGTGACATCGGACGGTGCGGGATCAGACACGGTGACCGTTTGAGCGGATGCCATCGACGGCATGAATCCTGTTGCGCCGGAGTAGTAGGCCGAGACGGCATGAGATCCAGCCGAGGTGAAGGCATGTTCCAAGGTGGCTTTGCCGTCAGCGCCCACCGGGATCGGAGCGCCGATATCTGCAGCGCCGTCCTTGAACTGGAGAGTGCCACCGGCGGGTGTCGGCGTGACCTGCGCCCTCAGCGACACCGATATGCCCGTCTTCGCATCGGTAGGAACGTTCACGGCAGTGTCGGTCTGCTTGACGACAGGTGCGGCAGTCACCGTGACCATTGCCTCGGTCGAGTTCGAACTCTGGAATCCGTTGACTCCCTGGAACGTTGCGGAGACCCGCGCGGTTCCGGCGGTGAAGAAGGTATGCGGTAGCCGGGCAGTGCCGTCGGCGCCCGGAGTGACCGGTGTACCGACGTCGGCGCCGTCCACCCTGAACTGCACGTTTCCGTTGACCGGAGCCGGATCCACCTTTGCGACAAGCTCGGTCGGTGTGCTGGCTTGGATCGAGCCGGGCATCTGGATTGTGGTGGTTGTCGGTTGGCTGACGTAGATGGTGGTCAGGGCCTGCCCACCGGCGTTGAGGCCGGAGTTCCTGTTGTCCCGCGGGGAGCAGTTGTAGCGCTCCCAGTAGTTGACTCCGAAGACGTCCTTTTCGCGCTGGACGAATGTGAGCGCATTTCGGTCGTCATCGTAGTTGGCGGATCCCGGATCGGAAACCCTCAGCGAAGGCTTGATCTCGGTACCGGCCGCACCGGCTTTGACCGTGACGTCGACTGCGGGGAGTCGGAACTTGGTGTTGGCACCGACGATGATTCCGTCACTCGATCGAACTGCGGAGGACGGACCGTTTCCGGTGGTTCGATTCGATCCGGAGATACGCAGGTGCGTACCGGATGCCGATGGATTACCGCCGTCGTCGATCCGTGTGACTGTCGGAGTGGCACTGTCGGATCCGAGGCCGTACGCACTGTCCGCCACAAGCTGGGAACTCACGAATTCGACGCCGGACGGGATGTCGAAGTCGTACTTGATCCGGGCCCAATGTACGACTCCACGGCTGGCATGACCGCCGCTGTTTGCCTTCATCTCGTTCGGCTGCACGCGGTAGGTGACGGTCTCACCTGGTGCCGCGGTGGTCGGCGCGGTGATGGTGACTCCCGAGCCGAGTGTCTCGTTGAACGTGATCGGGCTTGCCACACCGTCCATCTCGCGCACATGGCATGCAGTTGTGAAGGCCACGCTCTTGGTCTCGGGGGCAGCCGAGGCGATCCCGCCGCCGACGATGGAGAACAAGCCGCCGGCCAGTACCGAGACGGTTGCAATCGCAGAGCCGCGCAACAGTTTCGAGTTCATCGAGGAAACCTGGTTTCTGCTCACAGTTTTCACGACCCGAATCCGGGGGTGCCGAGGCTACCGAGGCTCCCGGTGCCAGGCTCGGGCTCGGAAGGTTCGACGACGTTGATCGTCACGGCACCCGACATCGACTCCATGAAGCCGGCAGATCCCGTGTAGTACGCCGTGATGTTGTGGTCGCCCGCTGTTGTCATCGTGCGGTTGGCCTTCGCGACGCCGTTGACGACGGCCACCGGAGCGCCGAGGTCAACCCCTCCGTCGCGGAACTGCACTGTTCCTCCCGACGGCCACGGAGTGACCGTTGCCGTCAACTCCACGGAGTCACCGACGACGGCCTTACCGGGTGCGTCGATTCGCGTCTGTGTCTGAGCGAGGCTGGAGTCGACGTTGATCACGGCGAGCGGCCGGCCGCCGGCGTTCAATCCGGCCGAACGATTGTCGCGTGGTGAGCAATTGGTGGTCAGCCAGTATTTGACGCCGCCGAGCAAGGTCTCCTGCTGCAGGAAGGTCAGGTAGTTGGCGGCACTGTCGTAGGAACCCGAGTTGGAATCGGACACGCGCAGCATGGGCTTGATCTGGGTGCCGACAGCCCCTGACGTGACGGTGACGTCGACTGCCGGGAGCTGGAACGTCTTTCCTCCACCGACCTCGATTCCGCCGCCGCCGTTGTCGTCGGTGTTGGGTCCGTTGCCCGCCGTGATGTTGTTGCCGGAGATACGAAGATGCGTCCCACTCGGATCGGGTGAACCGGCATCGTTCACCCGCGTGATCGTCGGGGCGACCCCACCCAGATTCGAGCTGGTGCCGGCCACGATCTGCGCCCCCACGTAGGAGGTGCCTGCAGGGATGTCGAAATCGAACTTGAGACGCGTCCAGTTCACGACGGACCTGAGGTCGTAACCGTCCTTGGGGACCGTCATCGGCTTGGGCGCGAGGCGGTATGTGAAGGTGGAGTTCGGCGGGACCACGGCCGGCGCACTGATCGTGACGCCGGAATCTCGCGTCTCGTTGTGCGTGATCGGTCCGGGGAACTGCCACCCGTGGCACGATGCCGTGAACGGAAGGTCCACATCAGCGGCGGACGAGACTCCGGCTCCGCCGATCACGAGGGCAACGCATCCGGTCAACGACGCGGCCACCCCCACTCCTCGGCGCATCAACGTCGACACCATTCACATTCTCCTTGAGTAGCGCTCGACAAGATCGAGCTCTCGGCTTGAAGCCGGGTCCGGGAACCGGCCTCGAGCTGACAGAGAATCGAATACGTCTCGTCGTTTGCTCATCACCAGCTCAAACCCTGGAGAGGAGTAGAACACAGAGCGAGCCGCAGAATATGCGATTCGGACAAATTGTTGGACAAACGTCCAACCGGTGAAATTTCTCCACTTCTCCGACCGCTCTGCACTGCTTTAACGTGGTGTGAAGGGGGCCCGGTAAACGGTCAGGCGATCGCGCGGCGCATCAGGTCTGCCGTCTCCTTGTTGAATGCGACCAGTGTGACCGTCTCGACCTCGGTCTTCGCCGCGCGAATCGCTGAAACGGCCTGTCGGACGGCATCTTCCTTCGGCCAGCCGTAGACCCCTGCCGAGATCAACGGAAAGGCGACGGTACGGGCGCCGATCGAGTCGGCCACGGCGAGGCTGCGGGTGTATGCCGACCGAAGCAGACCGGATCGGTCCTCGGAGCGCGAATACCTCGGGCCGACGGTGTGAATCACGGCCTTGGCGTGCAGCTTTCCCGCGGTGGTGGCCACGGCCGCACCCACCGGCAGGCCGTCGGGAAGGCTGGTGTTGCGCAATACCTCGCAAGCCTTCAGGATCTCCGGTCCTCCGGCACGGTGGATCGCGCCGTCGACACCGCCGCCGCCGAGGAGCCTGGAGTTGGCCGCATTGACGATGGCGTCGACGGTCAGCGTCGTGATGTCACCTTCGACGACTGTAATAGCGGGCATGGATCCTCCTGTGTATCCGACGGCTGTGTGTCCGACGGACGCGTTTCCGACTGCCGTGTTCCAGAGTTCACGCTTCGGGCGAGCCCACGGCATAGCCGAGCGTACGTCGTAGGGATCACGTCCGATCAACATCGAGTATCGCGCTGCAACCGACGGCGTGCGACTGTGCGCCTGAACGCAATGGAGGAGTACGCGCTTTCCCTCGGCCCGCAACGCCTGGACGGTGCGCGCTGCGTCGTCGAGAACGAACTCGAGATTGGCGTTGGAATCGTGACCGTCGTCGACCAACCAGAACTCGACGTGATCAGGGGCGACCTGTCGTGTTCCCATGCGGCACAGGCTGACCACGGCGTCGTAGTCAGCAGTGGACATCGCATCGACGCCGCCGAGCATGACGCCGTCGTCGTGCGGGTGCGTCGTCAGGTGGTGGGTTCCGCGAAACCTCGAGTAGTCGAGTTCTGCCGTCGACGGCCATCCGTTCTTGTCGTCGGTACCGCCGCGAGCAGTCTTTATTGCCAGGCGAATCAGATCGGAGGAACGGTATCCCGGCCAGCCATGCATGATTCGGCGCCAACGGGCGGGAACCGCCGACGCTCCCCAGCGGGCGCCGAGGAGGCCACCCGCGATGGCCGCCGTCGTGTCGGTGTCCCCGCCGGCTCTTACTGCTGCTTCCAATGCGTACTGGAGGTGGCGAGCATCGCCATTGTCCGTGGAAGTGATTGCCCACCAAGCAGTCTGAAGTGCATGCACCACCCAACCGTTCTTGGAGAAGTCCTGCGGGTTCCCGGTTTCGGCCTGATCGAGCAGCGGGCCCCAGTATTCGGCGACGTCCTGATCGGCAACGGAGAGGAAGCCGTGAACACCGTCGAAGTTGCCGGCGACAACGGCATGGCGGATGGCATGGGTCCACAACTCGCACGCCTGTCCGGCACGCGGGTCGTCGTGCGTGAGTGAACTGATCCGGTGCGCTGCCGACCTGGCACCTTCTGCATCGTCCAAGTAGGAGAGGGCGACGGGAGCAGTCCGCATGAGCGAGCCGTTGCCGGCTTTGCGGCCGCTGATCGCCCGCGCACGATCCGCCATCGCCGCTGCGCTTTCGGAGCGGACGGACAACACTGCTCGCGTCTGGTTGCCGATGTCCGCGGGCTTCGAGTCGTACCACCGGATGAACTGTGCTGCAATGGCATCGAGACCGTCAGCGCTTCCGATGTCGATTCCGGTAGCGGCCACCTCGGCGATCGCTACTGCCATCGAGGTGTCGTCGGTCCATTCTCCCGGCGCCCAGTCGAACGGGCCGCCACCGATCATGTCGATCGTGACCTCGGCCTTCGAGTAGGTGAATTCGTAGCCGGCGCCGAGTGCGTCTCCTGCTGCGGTGCCGAGCAGAACGCCGGCCGCTCGATCGGACTGCTGTGCGGTGAGTTTCATAGCCACCTCTTCGGTTCGCGATGATCGTTTGATCAACTTTGCGCTAACCATAGATCATGTTTGAGATAACATGCAAGGGTGAATAAATGGACAGACACGAGCGGCAAGGGATTGACGGACTATCCGCGTCCGTCTGTGGCAGTGGACGTCGCGGTGCTGACGTACAGCGGTGGATCTCTGAAAGTTCTGGTGGTTCGGCACCGTCTCGGTGCGCTGGCGCTACCGGGAACATTTCTGCACGAACGCGAATTGCTCACGGCCGCAGCCGATCGTGCCCTGTCGGTCAAGGCAGAGTTGGCCCAGACGAGCTTCCACCAGTTGGCGATCTTCGACCGACCGGACCGCGACGACCGTGGATGGGTTTTGTCGGTCGCACACACGGCTTGCCTACCGGAATCGGCACTGCCCGATTCGGCGCTTCTCGTCGATGTGTACGACGACGAGGCAGTGAGCGGACTCGCATTCGATCACGCCGACATGGTGCGACTCGCGGTCACGGACCTACGCACGAGGTATGCGTCGTACGTGGATCCGGACGGATTGTCGGGCGGGACGTTCACCGTCGCCGAACTTCGGAGACTGTACGAGGTGATCTTCGATCGTCCGTTCCAGAAGGACAGCTTCCGCCGGCAGGTGCTCGACGCGCTCGAAAGTACCGGCGAGATGAGCAGACCAGGTAACGGCCGACCCGCCGAGACGTACCGGAGGCGGGGTGAGGGCGCACTGACTGCGCAGGCAATGGCATTTTTGACCGGATGAAGTGAAACGAATTCTTGCAGTTCTGCTGACCTGACGCGCTGAGCTGGGTAATGTCCGATTGATGGGTGCAGTTTCGAATGAAGCCGAGTCCAAGATTCCGACTGTCGTGTGGGGTACCGGCAACGTCGGGCGTGCATCGATTCGCGCTGTGGCAGCCAATCCGGCCCTCGAACTTGTCGGCGTCATCGTTGCGAACCCCGAGAAGGTCGGGCGAGACGCCGGTGACCTCGCCGATCTGGGAGTGCACCTGGGCGTCGCGGCTACCGACGACGCCGATGCCGTGCTCGCAGCGTCTCCCGGCGCGGTGGTCTACGCGGCGTCCGGCGACATTCGGCCCGACGACGCGGTTGCCGACATCACGCGGGCACTGGCCGCCGGAGCTGTGGTGGTCACGCCGTCGGTATATGCGCTGTACGACCCGAAATCTGCGCCTCCCGAACTTCGTGATCCCGTCGAAGCTGCTGCCAAGGCGGGCGGCGGCGCTCTGTTCGTCTCCGGTATCGACCCAGGCTGGGGCAACGACATCCTGCCGATTCTCGTCAGCGGGCTCGCGGGGACAATCGACCAGATCCGGTGTCAGGAAATCTTCGACTACACGACCTACGAACAGCCGGATTCTGTCCGCTACCTGATCGGGATGGGTCAGCCGATGGACTACGAACCTCCCATGGTCGCGCCGACCGTACCCACCATGGTCTGGGGCGGGCAGATTCGGCTCATCGCGCGGGCACTCGGGGTGGAACTCGACGAGATCCGCGAGACCTTGCTGCGCCGCCCACTCGAGGAAACCGTGTCGACCGAACATATGGGGAAGTTCGCGGCCGGCACCCAAGGCGCACTGCGATTCGAGGTTCAGGGAATCGTCGGCGGGGAACCCCTGATCGTGATCGAACACGTCACGCGTATTCATCCGTCCTGTGCCCGCGACTGGCCGCTCCCGCCCGACGGCGGCGACGGCGCGCACAAGGTGATCGTCGAAGGACGACCACGAATCGAGATCAACGTCGAAGCCACCGATGAAGGTGGAAATCGCGCGGCCGGTGGAAATGCCACGGCCGTAGGACGTCTCGTCAACGCAATTCCCTGGCTACGTCAGGCTGAACCCGGTCTTTACGACGCGCTGGACGTTCCGCTCACACCCGGCGTCGGCAAGCTCGGTGCCCGAAACTCGGAGGTACTCGCATGAATATCGACATACCCGAAGGCAAGAATCCGATCGGCTACGTGTGGGGAGAGATGGTCCCCGGCATCGGACCCGCGGCCGCCGGGTTCTCCCAAAAGGTCTACACGGAAGGCACTCTCGGACTCCGCGAGTTCGAGGCGGCCAGGCTTCGGATCGCTCAGATCAACGGGTGCATCTTCTGTCAGGACTGGCGCACCGAGCGTGACGGCGAGACTGTGGAGTCGACTTTCGATCAGTCTGTCACCGACTGGCGCACCACCGATGCCTTCGACGACAGGACGCGCCTCGCTGCCGAATACGCCGAGAGATACGCCCTCGACCACCACGGGCTCGACGACGAGTTCTGGGAACGCATGACAGCTCACTACTCCCAGCGAGAAATCGTCGAGTTGAGCATGTGCCTCGGATCGTGGTTGGCCTTCGGCAGGCTCAACCACGTCCTCGGCCTCGATACTCAATGTGTGTTGCCCGGTAACTGAACTAGTTGCCCAGCGTCGTCAGATCCGGGTAGTTCGAGACCTCCCAGCCGCCGTCGACTACCAGACTGGTTCCGGTGATGTACGAGGCGTCGTCACTGGCGAGATAGAGGCAGGGGCCGGCAATCTCGTCGGGAGTTGCTGCTCGGGACATGGGGATTCGGCTGAGAAACATGTCGCGGGCGGGTTCGTAGTTCATGACCGGCGCGACCAGTGGCGTGTCGACCAGGCCGGGTAGAACGGCATTGACCCGGATCCCCGACGCAGCCAGTTCGATCGCGGCATTCTTGCTGAACATCTCGACTCCGGCTTTGCCTGTCGCGTATGCGCTCCCGTAGGGGCTCGGCACGTGCGCGTTCAATGAGGACACGTTGACTATCGCACCACCGCGACCGTGCTCTCGGATATGCCGCGCTTCATGTTTGGTGCAGAGGAAGACGCCCTTCTGCACCAGGTCGATGGTGAAGTCCCAGTCGGCCTCGTCGAGGTCGACGATCTGCCCCACCCTCGACGCACCGGCAACGTTGAAAGCCAGATCGATACCGCCGAATTCCGCCGCCGCCGCGGCAAGGGCCTCGGCAACATCGGACTCCTTGGTGACGTCAGTGGGAACGGCGAGGAAAGCCCCGCCCTGCTGGGAGGCTATCTCTTTCAAACCCTCTGCAGCGATGTCGATTCCAGCTACCTGTGCGCCTTCGTCGATAAGCCTTAGTGCGATGGCTGCACCGATACCTGATGCTGCTCCAGTGACGACTGCTGTTTTCCCGGCAAATCTGGACGTGTTAATGGGCACCTGCTTTCAAGAACTTTCCGGTTCGGCGGTTGCCGAGAACGGGTGCTGCTTCTCCGTCGCCGAAGACGTACTCGCCGCCGACGAACACTGCGGTGACGGTCTGGTCGTTGCGATTGACCATGCGGGAGAGGTTGTCGTACTCCACAACCGGGCTTTCCGCATAAGTGTCGAGCGAATCGTCGAGATGAGCGGGATCGATCACAACCAGGTCGGCGCGATCACCTAATCGAAGGTGCCCGGCATCGACGTCGTACCACTCGGCGAGTTCACCGGTGAGACGATGCACCGCTGCCTCGACGGTCATGAACGGACGGCCGACCTTTTGGGCATCGTAGACACGTCGTAGTAGGCGTAAGCCGAAGTTGTAGAACGCCATGTTGCGCAAATGCGCTCCGGCGTCGGAGAACCCGAGTTGGACGCCATTGTCCTGGGCGAACTTGTCCAGAACCTCCGGCCGGTGGTTCGAGATGGTTGTGCGCCAACGCACTTTCGTGCCGTGTTCGAGGACCAGATCCAGGAACGCATCGACAGGGTGGAGGCCGCCACGTTCGACGCCGACCTGCCCGAAGCTCTTGCCGACCAGGGATTCGTCGGGGCAGGACACGATCTCGGCGTCGAAGAAATCGCGATGCCAAACTTTGACACCGAACTTCTGGTCGTAGTCCTTGCGGAATTGTCGACGGTAGTCCTCGCTCTGCATGAGGACGTTGCGTTCCATCTCGTCGGTCAGATGCAGTGCTGCAGCGCCGGATCCGAACTCCTCGAAGACAACCAGGTCGATGCCGTCGGCATATACCTCGAAGGGAACTGGCAGGTGCTGCCAGCGCAGGTCGCCGCCGAGTCGATTGACCAAGTGTGCCAATGGGCCGAGTATCACCACGGCCAACTTGTTGGACTTGATGTCGGCGGCCGAAAGCATGCTCGTCTTGAGTCGCTTACGCCAGATGCCCGCGCTGGAGAACGCCATCGCTCCGGTACTCATCGGGTTGGAGAGGTCAGGTCCGGCCTGAAATACCCGTCCCCGACGGCGCAGGATCGCATTGAGTCGGCGTCGTTCTTTCGTGGTTGCATACGTCGACGGCAGCGTGCGTGAGCGGCAGGTCTCGCCGTCGAGTTTGTCGAACAACAATTGCTGACTGGACATCCCGACGAATCCTGCGTCGAGAGCTTCGGCCAACTGTGCTTCCATCGACGCGAGTTCGGCGTCTGTGGGATGGACGTCCTTCCTGGTAGCACGATCCAGTCCCATCTCGGCGGCCCGCATATCGGAGTGTCCGATGAAGGCTGCAACGTTGGGACCTAGCGGAAGCGCCTCTAGTGCAGCAACATACTCGCTCGCAGAGTTCCAGGTCTTGGCACGGTTGAGTGCGTCGACGACGTGCTTACGCGGAATTGCCTCTACTCTGCCGAAGAGATCACCCGCGTCGGAGGGGCTGGCGTGAATGGTGGACAGGGAACACGATCCGACAAAGATCGACGTGACCCCGTGTCTGAGAGATTCGCTCAGTGCCGGGCCTTCGAGGATCTCGACGTCGTAGTGAGTGTGGATGTCCACGATGCCCGGGATCACCCACTTGCGCCTCGCGTCGATTACACGGGGACAGTCGGTTTCGTCGAGTGGATCGAGGGAGATGGCAGTAACCAACCCATCGCGGATACCCAGATTGCGGACAGCTGGTTTGGCCCCGGTGCCGTCGAACCACAGACCGTTGTTGATCACGGCGTCGTAGGTCATGAGAGAACCACCTTTGCACGTATCGTTTTTCCGGTTGCATTGCGGGGCAGAGGAGTTGTGCTCAGTTTCCACTTCACCGGCACCTTGAAGTAAGCCAGTCGTTCGGCGACGTAGTCGCGTAGTTCTTCTTCGTCGGCGGCTCCCTCACTCCGCAAAACGACGACGGCTGCAACTTCTTGGCCGAGGTCTGCCGAATCAATGCCGATCACAGCGCATTCGAGTACGGCGGGATGCTCGTCGATGGTCTGCTCGATTTCGAGGGGGTAGACGTTTTCGCCGCCGCGCAGGATCAGGTCGGACCGCCGGCCCGTCAGGCGGAGCCGGCCATCTTCGAACACTCCGAAGTCGCCGGTTCGGAGCCATCGATCAGGACCGATAGCGGCTGCAGTCGCGGTCTCGTCGTTCCAGTACCCCAACATCACATAGGCGCTGCGCGCACAGATCTCACCTTCCTCGCCGTCGGGGACTGCAACACCGAAGGGGTCGCGCACCTCCACGCTCACCCCGATGATCGGCCGGCCGAGAGTTCCGGGGAACGCGGCAAGTTCCGGTGGTGTGGCAACTGAAATGCCGGTGGAGGATTCGGTGAGCCCGTAGCTGTCGACCAAGGTGTGCTGCGCAAAAGGCAGGCGTGCGCGCAGGCGGTCCTGCAAGGCCGGAGATGACGGTGCAGACGCGAGTGCAAAAGCCCTCAGTGAGGTCAGGTCGTACTTCTCGAGACTGCCGCACTCGAGGAGACGGGTTGCCATGGTGGGTACGACCGCCCAGTTGGTGACCTTCTCGCGTTCGACGAGGGAAAGGACTTCGTCGACGTCGAAGGCGCCCTGATGGATGACCACCGCTCCGCCCGTCGCGAGTCGTGGGATCGCCAGGTTATGCAGGCTTGCAATGTGAAACAGCGGCGCGGTCAGCAGATACCGCAAGTCACTCGGTCGGCCGTCGCTGGGTTTGCCGGTGAACGCCGCAGCGAGGCGATCGCTGTAGCGGTGGTAGTCGATGACGGCCAACACGTTTCGGTGACTGTGAACAGCCCCCTTGGGGCGGCCGCTGGTTCCGCTCGTGTACAGGATGACGGCCGGATCGTCCTCGTTGACGGACGTGCGGGGCAGTGCAGAACCCGAATACTTCTCCATCAAGGTAGGTAGATCTTCTTCCATCGTGAGCACGGGAACATCGGTGTTCAGTTCGGAAAGAATCTGCGCGCGTTTGGCGTCGGCGATCACCACTGTGGGGGTGGTGTGATCGATGCCGTACGCCACCTCGCGGGCCACCCACCACGAGTTGAATCCGACGGCGATGGCACCGAGGGACTGAGCCGCCCAGAAGGTCATCACCCATTCCGGCGTATTGGCAGCAAGTATGCCGACCCGATCACCCTTGCGGACGCCGTACCGCTCGCGCAGCGCCGTCGCCAATGCTGCTACGGCCTCGCCGTGCTCGAGGTAGCTGAAGCGTCGGTCCTTGGTCACCAGATAGTCGCGTAATCCGTAGTCGAAGGATGCAGCGAGCACGTCGCCGAGTGCCTTGTCGCGGTTCTTCATGACGGGCATCGAACTGCCGAGTACATCCTCGACTTGCATCTCGAAAGGACCACCGGGGCCGGTCAGCCCGGCCATGACGGACGCGATGAATGCTTGTGTATCAGCGGAAGTAGTCACGTGAAGTGCCTTTCGAAGATTAGGGTACGAGCACTGCGCGTCCGGTGACCTTGCCGTGTTCGAGACGGTCGAGTGCGTCGCGGGCATCAGCGAGGTCGAAGCGGGCTACTTCTACCGTTACCAGACCGGCCTGTGCCAGGGCGATGGAATCGACGAGGTCGTTTCTGGTGCCGCCATAGGACTTCCGGATCGATGCGCCCCACGGCCAGCCCGGTCCGCCGGCAGCTTCGGCAGTGATTCCGGGGTTTCCGCCTCCGAGGCCCACCATTCGATACGCGCCGTTCGGCGCAACCGCTTGAACGGACATCTGTGCAGTTGCGTCGATACCGACGAAGTCGAAGATGACTTCTGCGCCTCTGGCCGATGTGAGGTCGAGGATGTGCTGCGCGGTGTCCGGTCCCGATTCGAGCGTGATGTCGGCGCCGCAACGTTTGGCGAGATCGAGTTGATCCTGTCCGACATCGACGGCGATGATGCGCACGGCACTGATTGCGCGAAGTATCTGTACTGCAACGTGACCGAGTCCGCCGACGCCGATCACGACGACGGTGGCACCGGGCTGGAGATGTTCGCGGGCACCGCGAATGGCGTGGTAGCTCGTCAGTGCCGCATCGGCGAGAGGTGCGGCCTGCAGGAAGTCGAGGTCTCCGATGGGTACGAATGAGCGAGCCGGGATCTTGACGTACTCGGCCATCCCGCCTTCGGGACCAAGCCCGGGGCAGGGCGGCATCGCGGTGCGTCCAGCGGCGAGGCACATATTCTCGTTGCCGCTCATGCATTCTCGGCACTGTCCACATGACCAACAGAGGTAGACGACGCCACGCTCTCCGACGGAACGGCCGTCGACGCCACTCCCGACGGCTTCGATCGTTCCGGCAATTTCGTGGCCGATAGTCAGCGGTTCTTCGCGCATCTTGTACGGAAAGTGCAGGAGATGGAGATCGGAGTGGCAGATTCCCGCTGCGCCCACCCGAATCAGTAGTTCCGACGGACCGATCTCCGGGACCGGCACGTCGTTGATTTCCAGGAGCCCGGGCCCCATGAGCTGGGCTGCCTTCATGAACTGACCTCGCTGACCTCGGAGTTGTATGCGGCGCTGAGATACGCGTTGCTGCGGTCGGATCCGATCAGACCCGGTGCCATCTTGTTCATGACGTAGGCGAAGGTCATCCGTCGGTCCAGATCGTTGACCAGCATCGAGCCGCCGATACCTGCCCACCAGCAGGCGCGTCCGTCGGGAATCAGTGGCGCGGTAACCGGATGTGGCAGTCCGTAGCCGATGCCGAACTTGAGTGGTGTCATGATCCCGAGATCGATACCGTCGGCTTGGATCTCGAAAATCAGGTCGATGGTGCTCTGCGAGAGCAGCTTCCGGCCGTCGAGCACACCACCGTTCGAGATCGCGGATTGGATCCTGGCGATAGAACGTGCATTGCCGTGGCCGTTGACTGCGCCGATCTCGGCTTCCCGCCAGGGTGCGGTGTTGACCTCGGGGTAGTCGAGCAGTGGGCAGGTCAGGGTCTTGATGAAGATGCTGTCCTGGTCGAGCGTGGACAGGTCGAATTCCATTGCGGGTGGCGGAACCATGGTGGCGATTCGACCGAAATGCTCTGCGGACGTGCCGATATGGAAGTCGGCTCCCAGTGGACCGGAAAGCTCTTCGGCAAAGAACCTGCCGAGAGTTCGCCCGTCGATGCGACGAATGACCTCACCGACGAGATGGCCGTAGTTGATCGCGTGATAGCCCGACGCCGTACCTGGAGTCCACCAAGGCTTCTGGGTAGCGAGGCGAGCGGTGGACGCCTCGAGGTCGTAGATGTCCTTCAGTTCGATCGGGCGCTCCCAACCGGACACCCCGGACGTGTGTGACAGCAGGTGGCGAACTTCGATGTCTTCCTTGCCGTTTGCCGCAAATTCGGGCCAGTAATGAGCAACTTTCTGGTACACGTCCAATTGGCCGCGTTCGACCAGCAGGAGCGCACACAGGGCCGTCATGGTCTTGGTGATGGAGAACGTGTTGACGATGGTGTCGCTGCCCCATGGAGTGGTACGGGATTCGTCGGCGTACCCGCCCCAGAGATCGACCACGGATTCTCCGTCGACGGTGATGGCAACGGAGCCGCCGAGTTCTTCACCGGATTCGAGTTGAGCCTCGAAGGCGGTGCGGACGGCGTCGAACTCGTTGTCGCAGTGACCGTTCACCAGACTCATGCGCGATCCGCCTTCTCGAGTTCGTGTGCTGCTGCACGCGCGGCAACAGGTAGCTTGTTTCCGGAGGCCGCAGCACGCTTGGTGCCCTTGGCGATTTCCTTGTTCATGTTGCGGACGTAGGGATCGAACTCGAGCTGAATCGTGTGGCGTGGTGACTTGTAATAGGGGGCGAGGAAGTACGCCTCGTCGGCTTTGGTGATCTCCTGCATCTCGTTCGCGGACGGCAGTTGGTATTTACCGGTGAGGTAGGCCGCGACGAGCTTGCTCTGCTGCTCGGCGAAGTTGACGAGCGTCGGCATGGGCTGCGCGAGTCCCATGAAGAAGAGGTTGTCGATTCCGGGCTTCATCATTCGTTTGAACAGTGGGAATCGGTTGTCCTTGTCCGGCAGCAGATTCGGATCACTGAAGAAGGGGAAGCTGATGTTGTAGCCGGTGGCGCAGATGACCACGTCGACGTCCTCGGCGGTGCCGTCCGCGAAGTGAACCTGCTTTCCGTCGAGTTTGGTGATGGCAGGCTTGAAGGTTATGTCGCCTGACCCGGCGCGTCCGAGGAACTCGCCGCTGGCCGACGGGTGGGCCTCGAAGGGGCGGTGGTCCGGCTTCGGCAGACCGTAGCCTTCCATCGTTCCCAGATTCTTGCCGAGGAATCGACGACTCAGGAACAGTCGTAGACCACGCGGCATCCAGGGCGGGGTGATCAGTTTGTCGCCGGGCACTCCGCCCAGATATTTCGGCAGTACCCAGACTCCACGGCGAGCCGACACGATGAGCTTGTCGGCGAGGTATCTCTGGCCCAGTTCGGAGGCAATATCCAAGCCGGAGTTGCCCATTCCGACCACGACTACCTTTTTTCCGCGCATGTCGACCGGGTCGAACGGGTCGTTGTAGCTGTGGCTGTGCATGAGGACCCCGTCGAACTCACCTGGGTAGTCCGGGATGTTGGGATCCCAATGATGTCCGTTGCAGACCATCAGGACGTCGTAGGTGCGAACTTCGCCGTCCGAGCGCGTGATGGTCCACAGTCCGTCTGCATCACGTTCTGCTGCAACAACACTGGTATTGAAGATGATCGACTCACGCAGTCCGAAGTGCTCGACGTAGTCCTTGAAGTACTGGAAGAGTTCGGAGTGGTGCGGGAAGTCGGGAAGGTCAGCGGAGACCGGGAAGTCCTCGAATGCCAAGCGCCACTTCGACGTGTCGATATGCAGGCTCTGGTAGCAGGCCGACATCCCGTTGGGATTCTTGTAGTACCAGTTTCCGCCGACCTCGTCGGACGCTTCGTAGCAGTCGAAGGGTATTCCGAATTCCTTCATTCGCTTGGCCGTCGTGATTCCGGTGGGCCCGGCGCCGATGATGCACACGCTCGGCAAGGGGGAGGGGCTCATTCGCCATCGCTTTCTGTTCTGTCTCGGGCGTGCGAGAAGAAGAATCGAATCCCGAGAAGTGACTTGAGTCATAGTGCGCCACTCGCTGACGTTGTGTCAATGAATGACGCAATGTTTTTTGGTGACGGCGAGTCGGTGATTTGCCAGGAGGTTGAAATGCGAGCAAGGTGGGCGACGTGAGCACGACTACGGACGGCCCGAAGAACAGGCGGGGAACACTTCGCGACGAGCAGAAACGCGCGACGCGGGCCAAACTCGTGGACGCCGCACGCACTCTGTTCGAGGAACGGGGATACGCGGCTGTCACGGTCGACGACATCGCCTCGGTCGTCGGATGCAGTCGAGCCACGTTCTACGTGCATTTCGCCAGCAAGGTGGAGATGCTCAAAACGATCGGCGCGGCCGGGATGGCGGCGAGTGCGTTCGCTTTCTACATCGATCTCGATCGGGTTCTCGACACGAACTCTCGCGTGGAATTCACGGCTTGGCTGGAGCGTGCCTTCGACTGGTTCGACGAGAACAAACGCCTGCTGCCGGCGTGGGACGAGGCCGTGGCACTCGAACCGGAGTTCCGCGAGACAGCGCGAGACGGTATGACCCAACTACCGAATGCCATGCCCAAGTACCTGGGCCGTTGGCCGGCGGAACAGCACGACGAGGCACGGTTGCGCGTCGAACTGCTCGTGAGTCAGTTGGAGCGATTCTTCACACGCTGGGCCGTGCAGGGGACAATCGATGTGACGCGGATTCAGGCCGCCGAAGTTCTGACCGACATCTGGTTCCCGGCTCTGTCTCCGGAATCGAAGGGCGTCGGCGAGCGGTAGAGGCTAGCTCGGATCGATCTCCACACTGATCGCGCCGGTGAGCAGTTCTCTGGCTCGTTCGATGGGGATCGAGCCGCTCAGCCAGCGTTCGCTCAGACCCTCGACCAGGGCGGTGAGTCGCTCGGCGGCGTCGGCCGGGCTTGCCTTGGGATCAGCGAGCCCGGCATCCTGCGCTTGGCGTATCAAGGATTCAACGTCGTCTGCCCACTCTTGCGTCGTGGTGCTTAGGGGTTCGCGCAGCTCGTCGGCGAAGACTGCGCTTGCCCGGAGTTCACCCCAGGCGATGCTGTTCTCCCGAATCTTCGGGGAATTCTGAAACTCCAGCAGGAGCATCTGCTCGAGCTGCGCACGAGGGTCTGTCTCCGTGAAGGCACTTTCGGTGTACAGCGCGGCGCGATCGTTGATGTGATCGAGGGCCCGGCGCAGCACACCTGCACGGTTCTGGAAGTGGTAGTAGATGAGTGCCGTCGACACTCCGGCCTCGGCAGCGAGCGTCTCCACCCTCAGCCCGCGTACGCCATGTTGGGCAATGACGCGGACTGCTGCTTCCAAGATTTGCGTTTGGCGGTTCGACACGAGTCCGAATTCTACGAGGGTGGTCGGGACAGGTTTCTAGTCCGCGGGTTCCTGCTGGGTGGTGCAGTGAATGCCGCCACCACCCGCGGCGATGGCGTCGATGTTGATCTGCACGACACGGCGGTCGGGGAAGAGGCGCTCCAATTCACTTCTGGCGGCCTGGTCGGCCTCGGGGTCACCGAACTCGGGTGCGATGACCGCCCCATTGCATACGTAGAAGTTGATATATCCGGCTGCGAAATCGTCCGATTCGAAGTCGGGCCTGATCGCGACCGGCGCCTCGAGGACCACCACTTCCAGCTTCCGTCCCTGTGCGTCGGTCGCGTTCTGGAGAATCTCGAGGTGACGTGCGGTCACGTCGTGGTCGAACGACTCCGGGTCTGTGTCGAGGCCTGCGACCACGACACCTGGGCGTGCGAAACGGGCGTAGAAGTCCGTGTGGCCGTCCGTGATGTCCTTGCCGGCGATTCCCGGTAGCCAGATGATCTTGTCGAGACCGAGCAGGGGGCCGAGTTCGGCTTCGACGTCCGACTTCGACCATCCCGGGTTGCGGTTGTTGTTGAGTACACAGCTTTCGGTGATGATGGCTGTGCCTTCGCCGTCGACCTCGATGCCGCCGCCTTCGAGGATCAGGTCGGTAGGCAATGATTCGACTCCCGCGCGGGCGGCAACGAAAGCTGCGACCTGGCCGTCCTGATCAAAATCCTGCTTCTCGCCCCAACCGTTGAAGTTGAAATCGATACCCGCTTTGGTCCCGTTGCCTTTCACGAATACGGGGCCGGTATCGCGCATCCAGAGGTCGTCGAGAGGCGCGGCGATCAGTTCGACCGATGGGCCGACGAGGGAGCGAGCCAAGTCCAGTTCCTCGGAACGAACAAGCATCGAGACGGGCTCGAACTGCGCGATGGTCTGCGCGATCGTCGCGAGGTTGCGCTGGACCTCGGGCAGGAGGGCTGCTCCCCAGATCGCTTCGCTGGCACCGAACGCCATCCAGGTGCGCTTGTGTGGATCACCCTCTTCCGGCATCACCCACTCGCGAAGATCGTCGTCTCCATTGCTCCCGCCCGAGGCTGAGTCGGAATCGCCGCAACCTGCCAAAAAGAGGCCACTGAGCGCAGCGGCGCCTGCCTGAATGAACCGACGTCTTTGCATTGCGGTGACTCCTTCTGCTCTTCGCGTGCTCGCTTGGTCTTCGAGGAATCTGTTCATCGCGCGCGAGCGGGGCAACATCCAGTTACTGTTCGATCGCACCAGATTTCTCCGGCGCCGACTTAGTTGCACAGAGAATAGCTCCTGACTGAAAATTTAGTCAAGAAAGTAGTGATCATGAACGACGACATTCGAGATACCCGCCAGCCGATGGTGACTTCGCTCGGCATCATCTTGGGGTTCTTGCTGAACTTTTTGGCTCAGTGGGCAATTCGCGACGACGGCAAAGCGCCGGTGGAAACCACGACGGACTGGGTCATCGTGGTCACCCTGTTCACCGCCGTCGCTCTGATGCTCATAGTTCTCTTCCGAACGTTGAGTAGCTCGTATGAAGTGGAGCAGGCTCGCGAGAGGTACCGCAGTATTCTGCGTCTCTACTTGTTTGCCATCTCGCTGGTTTTTGCCGGAATGGCTGCCGCACTGTTCGTGTAGTGGGGACTGTAGGAATTATCCGACGGAAGGTCACGAGTCGATGAGTCCTTCGACCGTTCCCCGCCATCCGCGGCGCTGGTAGTCCCGGGGCGACATGCCGTGGGCACCGATGAAGACCTTGGTGAATCCGGACGCGTGCGCGTAGCCGAGTCGACGGGCGGTCTCTCCGGCCGAGAAGCCCTCCTCGAGATAAGCGCGGGCGAGGGTCATCCGCAACTGACCGCGCCAGCGCGGGAAGCTCTGGCCGGTGGCCGCTACGAAGCGTTTGTGGAGCAGGCCCTCGTCGACGCCGAGTCGAGCGCTCCACTCCGGCAGCGTGCGCGAATCGGTGGGGTCCGCGCGGAGTGCGGTAAGGATCGTTTCGACAGGGTCGGTTCGGCCGCCGGGTGTCCGCGTCGCCGCGCTGTTTCGGATCAGCCTCGAGATCCTCGCTGGGTCATGGATCTCGGGGCGCAGAAGGGTGTAATTCGCAACGACCGTGTGCAACAGATACGCCTCCGCTTCGCGCGCGAAGTGCAGCACTCGTGGCGGCGGTGCAGTGACGGGAGAGTCGCCAGGCTGGGATCCGAGCGGAAGTAGAAGCGAACCCTCCGCGATCTCGACGCTGTTGCGTACTCCCGCGGGAAGCCACATCGCGTCGCCCCGCCTCAGATTCCAGGTTCGGTCGCCGAAAGTGACCCGGGCGGAGCCTCGGTAGATCCAGACGATGACGTGAAAGTTGTTGACCCTGGCCCACGTTCCGCTTGCGGGAATCGTCGGCGGTATCGGCGCCGAGCCTGAGTGGGCGCCTTCCTCGGACAAGAGTGCGACGCTCTGTGCCAAGGTCTCGTTCTCATGGATCGGCGCTGAGCCTTGGTTTGCACGTGTGTAGTCACTGGGTGTCACACCGGTGTGTTCACGGAAGGCACGGGTGAATCCCGCGGGCGTCGCGAATCCGACCTGCCCACCCGTCCATCCGATTTCGCGGCCGGAGTTCAGGTATGCGATTGCTGCCGCGATCCGGGCCGAGGTGCGCCAACGCGCGAAAGGCAACCCCGTCTCCTCCGTGAATCGGCGCTGCAGGGTGCGGACGCCGATCTTGAGTTGCCGGGCGAACTGGGAAAGCTCCGTGTCGTCGGCTGGCGTCCGTAGAAGCGTGCGAGCGATCTCGAGGGTCTCGGCCGAGCGTGGCAAATTCGGTGGGGCGTACGACACCGAAGCGTCGGCGTCGTTGGAATGGGCCCCCGCGACAAGCTCGAGTAGTCCGGCCCCCACAGTCGCCCCACCGCGCAGAAATCCCAAGTTGTGCGCGAACTGGTGGACGAGCCAGTCCTGCCAGGCTGCCGGGATCTCGAAATCGATGATCCGGTTCAACGTGGGCGGCAGGTCGGCAGCGGGCATCGGAATGGGAAACGCGACCGCTCCCGGGTCGACTCGGATGCTGTAGGCGATTCCCGCGGGCACCCAGGTTGCCGCCCCAGCGGTCACGCTGCGGGTGCGGTCGCCGATCTGTAGTTCCGCGTGTCCGGTGTGTACCCAGAAGAGCAGTGGCTCACGTGCATTCGCGATCAAGGAGAGTCGGGACGCGGGGATCTCGGGGACTTCGCCCGCGGAGAACACCAACCGTGGTCCCACGTATGCCCTCCCGATTCAGATGCTTTCTCACGCAGCCACCGATGAGTGTAAGAAGTCGGCACGCACGGATAACCGTAACCGATTAGGGCAGGCTAGCTTTATTCAATGGCCCTCCCGCCGTGATCGAGCGTGGGTCGAACCCCCCCGTCTGTGCGCTTCCGAGGAGTCTTTCCGTGCCCCGAAACACCCGTCCGACAACGGCGTACTCAGTCACCTTGCGTGAACTCGAGGTACGTCGGGTGACAGACGTGACGCCGGGCATGCGGAGAGTGACGCTCACCGGAGCGCAGCTCGAGACCTTCACAAACGCCGACGGCTTTGCCGAGCCCGCCTTCGTCAGCACCGGCTTCGACGACGACCTCCGATTGTTGTTCGCCTATCCTGGCGAAACCGATCCGGTCTTGCCGGTGATAGTCGACGGCACTGTGACTTTCGCAGCGGGACGCCGTCCACTTGCCCGCGCGTACACCGTGCGCCGTTACGATCCGCGAACAAGGGAACTCGACGTCGATTTCGTCGTTCACGGCGTTGGAGTTGCTACCACCTGGGCGCGCGACGCCGGCCCGGGCGACCGAATGCACATCGCGGGTCCCTCTGTATCGCAGGGACTCCCGGAAGATTGCGAGTATCTGCTCGTCGTCGGTGATGAGACGGCGCTACCTGCGATCGCACGTCTGCTCGAGGAATTGCCTGCCGATGCCAGGGGGCATGTGTTCGTCGAAATTGCGGACTCGGCTCACATTCAATCGGTGCGCGAGTTGCCCGGGGTGAGTGTCACGTGGTTGCCACGCGAAGGGGCGGAGCCCGGCACTACTTCTTTGTTGCTCGACGCGGTCAGTGCTGCCGAATGGCCTGACGGACGCGTATTCGCTTGGCTTGCAGGCGAACAGGCGACGATTCGCTCGCTTCGGCGTCATTTGATTCGTGATCGGGGGATTGCGAAGACCGACATCGATTTCACCGGCTACTGGAAACGCAGCGACACAGTGCGCACAGATTCCTGACCCGGCTCCATCGCTCGGTAAGACCGAAGCGCTCGATAACACCGAAAGGCAGTAATGACAGTCCTGCGCACCAGACGATCACGGATCATCGGACTGATCGGGGCCGCGCTCGCCGCAGCGCTCCTTGTGTCCGGGTGCTCGGCCTCGGCCGAAGACTCGAAAACGGCGTCCACTCCCGGTTCGGAGGGGAACGCCCTTCCCGCTGCGGAAGGAACGACTACTTACCCGCTGACCCTGGAATCGCCATACGGTACAAGTATTCTCGAGAAGCGACCGGAGCGGATCGCCGCAATCGTGCCCAATGCCGTCGACACGGAAATGCTCCTCGCGCTCGGCGTCAAACCCGTCCTCTCCTCGTCGATGGTCAAGGAGTCGGCTTCCCAGTCGTACTTGCTGCCTTACGGCGCAGAGGATCTCGACACCTTCGAGTTCGCGATGGGCGGCACACTTCCCGTCGAAGCGATCGCCGCGAGCGAACCTGACCTCATCGTCGCCGTCGGCTGGGCCGACGGCCTGGGTGGTTTGTCGATGGGCGATTACTACGAACGTTTGTCCTCCATCGCACCGGTGGTGACGAGCCCCGACACGAAGTCGCGGATGCTCGTGCCGTGGAAGGAATCGATCCGCGTACTCGGCGAGACACTCGACCTCTCGAAGGCAGCCGAAAAGATCGTGGCGGACCATGATCGGTATTTTGCGAAGGTGCGTCAGGAGAACCCTGAACTCACTGGCCTGACCGCAACCTGGGCGATCTTCTACGGAACCGGCAATGGGCTGCAGTACCTTTCAGCGCCCGATTCGGCTCCGGCAACTTTCTTGGGCGAGCTCGGTTTTGCCGAGAACCCGCGTGCACAGGAGTTCGTCACCCAAAGCACTGTCGGCGAGGAACTTCTCGAGAACATCGATGCGGACTTCCTGCTGATCGGCCGCAGTGCCGCCGGCAGCGAGGAGGATTTCGACAAGCTGACCGGCGGGAAGCTCTTCCAAGCGCTGGGAGCGGTGTCCTCCGGTCGTTGGGTCGCTCTGCCTCCTCGCACCGCCGACGGTGGCGACGTTCTGTGGGCAATCACGAGCGGTGGCCCGATCGGAACGATGTGGGCGGCTGAACATATCGTGCCGCTCATCAGCGCGAAGCTGTAGGCGTACAACTGGAGAACGGATAGCACTCACCCGTCGCCACACGATTGTGTGGCGACGGGTCGTTCGTACAGCAGGTGTCCCGGGTTTGAGGGTTGACTATGGGACGTAGAAGGTTGCGAAACCCGGGGTGACAGGTCCGGCGGCAGGCAATATGGCGACGGCAACTTGCCCGGCTCCAGTCTGCAGGGTTGCCTCTCCCGGGGTTCCTTGGTTGTCGCCAGAAAGCCGACCGGTGCCGGAGGCTCCTGTCGAGAGGTTCATCCAGCGCACTTCGGTCGAAAGCATGCAACCCCACCGCTCGTCTTTGGCGCCGGTGATCGTCACCGTGCCAGGTTGTTCGCCGACTACCGCCACACAGTGGACAGGGGGTGCGTCGAAGCTGCCGTTTGGGTTCCCGAACGGCGCCGGGTTGATTTGGAACGGAACGGTGACCGCCGCGGAGGCAACGGCTGCGGGCGCGAGAACCGAAACGGCCACTATGGATACGCAGGCGGATAATCGGCGTACGAGATTCGTCACGGTAACCTCCGGTAATCGAAGACGGTGTGGTGCCCATGCTCTACCCGGAGCGCAATTACCGCAAGGGGATCCAGTTTTCGAGCCGGCGGCGGTTCGTGAATCGCTGAGTGCGTGACCGTTTGTAGAATCGTTGTCCTGCAACGCGTATCGGTGTACGAAGCCTGTATTGGGCGGTGAATAGCCCAATCGTGCTGGGCTCCACCGAAAGTACTAACTTTCCAGCCATCGGCCAGCCGGCTTGCGGTGTAGCTCGACAAAGCTGGTGTTGTTTGTAAGGCGGGCTGAACGATTTCTCAGCGAAGGCAATGGATCTGGATGATGGGCTCGTTCCGCTCGAGGTGCACTCCCGCAGCTGTTCTCGCATCTTTCGTCGTTTCACGCTGGCGTGAGGGGTCTGCGGCGTGGGCAGCCAAGCCGCGTTTGGGGGTCGAGCCTCGAACTGTCGAATGATTGCGACAGCAGTGGATTTCGTTGGATAGAAGTGCGGAGACCAATCCTGTGTCGGTAGCTGCGGGTCTCGAAATCAAGTTTCACCTACCAAACAAATGCTTGATCGCTAGAGTGTGTGCGACATCGAAAGCCCGACAAAGCTCGATTTCGAAGGAGTTCGTATGGTTGCACCTCAGGCTTATGTCGTCGATGCGCTCCGCACTCCGGTGGGTAAACGGCACGGCTCGCTCGCAGGAGAGCACCCAGCGGACATGGGGGCCCACGTGATCACATCGATTCTCGACCGCACTCGACTGGACCCGATGGCCGTCGACGATGTGATCTTCGGTTGTGTCGACGCTATCGGGCCGCAATCGGGCAACATTGCCCGCACCGCCTGGCTTTCAGCAGGCCTACCCTTGGACATCCCAGGAACGACAGTCGACAGACAATGCGGATCTTCACAGCAAGCCGTCCACTTCGCAGCGCAAGCGGTCATGAGCGGGACCCAAGATGTGGTGCTTGTCGGCGGTGTGCAGAACATGTCCGCGATTCCTATCTCGGCGGCGATGCGTGCCGGCAACGAGTACGGATTCGACACGCCCTTCAGTAGGTCCCGGGGGTGGGCAGCACGATTCGGCGAGGCCGAAATCTCACAGTTCGTCGGCGCCGACCTGATTGCCAAGAAATGGGGTATCAGCCGTGAAGACATGGAGGAATGGGCACTGCAATCGCATCAGCGTGCCCGTGCTGCCATCACAGACGGCCGATTCGAGCGTGAGACAGTGTCATTGGGCCAATGCGTCGTTGACGAATGCCCACGAGAGACATCCATGGAGCAGATGGCTGCACTGCCCGCATTGAGGGATGGCTCGTTGCTGACGGCTGCTGTGGCTTCGCAGATCTGTGACGGCGCATCAGCGGCCCTGATCGTCTCCGAGAAGGCGCTCGAGGTTCATGGATTGAAGCCACGAGCGCGCATTCATCATATGAGCGTGCGCGGCGACGATCCGATGCTGCAGCTCTCGGCGCCGATACCCGCGACGAAGTATGCACTGGCGAAATCCGGCATGGCGATCGGCCAGATGGATACCGTAGAAATGAACGAGGCATTCGCTTCGGTAGTTCTGAGCTGGTTGATCGAGACGGGTGCAGATCCCTCCCGGGTCAATCCCAACGGTGGTGGAATCGCATTGGGCCACCCCCTTGGGGCCACTGGCACCAAGTTGTTCGCCACGATGTTGCACGAGTTGGACCGCATTGATGGACGGTACGGACTCCAAACCATGTGTGAGGGTGGCGGGACCGCGAACGTCACCATCATCGAGCGGCTGAGCTGAAATCGCCGACTGCGGTCATCACCTGGGTGCGACGGGACCGGCAATGTATCCACGCGTGTAAGACAAGCGATGTCAGAGGGTGATCGTGCGGGTGGGCTCCCAGATGGCGGGGTCGCGGTGGGTGACGACGAAGACGGTGGCCGCCAATTCCCGCACGGCGCCGGCGATACGGCGCTCGGTGGCCTCGTCGAGGGCCGAGGTGGCTTCGTCGAGAACCAGGACGGGAGCGTCTTTGAGGAAGGCGCGAGCGATCGCCACCCGCTGACGTTCGCCGCCGGAGAGAGCGGCACCCTGGTGTCCGATGTCCTGATGAATGCCGAGCGTCGAGCGGTCGAGAACGGCGCCGAGGGCAGCGCGCCTGGCGGCGTCCTCGATCTCGGTTTCGGTGGCACCAGGTCTTCCAAGTCCGATGTTCTCCCCGAGGGTGCCCGAGAACACGAGTGGGTCCTGCGGCACGTAGCCGATGTGTGCCGCCAGATCGTCGTAGGGCAAGTCACGCAGTGAAACTCCGCCCAGAGTGACGCTGCCTTGGTCCGGATCATCGAAGCGCATGAGCAGCCCGAGAAGTGTGCTCTTCCCCGTACCCGAGCGTCCTGCGACGAGAACTCGCTCACCCGCGGGGATCTCCGCGGTGATGCCACGCAGAACTGGAGCGTGATCTACCCCGGCGACCTCGATGTCCGTTCCAACAGGGCGCGCGGCGTCCTGGGGTGGGGGCTCAGGCAGTGCGGGAGCCGAAGTCGCGGCGCGGTAGTCGCGAACCGTTGCGCGCAGCTCGTTGACTCCGATTCCGGCCAGAGCGAGTTCGTCGAGCGGCGCAGCGGCGCGGGCGGTGAGGATGACAAGCGCGAGAGCGGCTGCGGGATCGTCGAATCCGGTGGCGGCGAGGAAAATCACTGCACCTGCCAGCGGCACAATGGTGGCGATCGCCGAGATGAATGTCGCTGGTGCCGCGGCGAGATTTGTCCGTGCAAGCGCGGCTTCCTGATTCCGCCAGCTTCGCTCGATTCGTTCGACGGAACGTGTGGGACCGGCTGCTGTACGCAGTAATTCGAGGTGGTCGGTGAGCTCGAGTGTCGACTGAGTTGCTGCGAGCTCGGCTTCGTGTCGGCGCTCGTCCGCTCGGCTGAGCGCACGATGGGCCAGCGTCTGAGCGACGAGCGACACGGCGAGCAGTCCACCGACGAGCAGCATGACGCCTGGCCCCGCGACGACCGCGATCCCAGGAAGCAGGAGCAGCGGGATCAGCGGTGCAACCAGGAAGGTCTGAAGTTGGTGCGCGGGAACACTCATCAGCGACGGGATTCCGCGCCCGGCGACGGTGGCGAGCAGTGCCCGGTTGTCGTCGGTGAACCAGGACAGCTTCGCGCGGGCGAAGGCGTCACCGAGCGCATAGTAGAGATCGCCGACGAGTCGAGCCCCGGTGAAGTAACCACCCCGCGAGACCAGGACGGTCACGAAGAGAGCGATTGCGGCCGTGGCCAGGACGAGAACCGGCGACCGGTGATCAGCGATCGAGAGCGCGAGGGTGGTGTACGCGATCGCTTCGAGGACGGCAACGGACACCCAGCCGAGTCCGATGGTGATCAAGCGTCGTCGGGCTGCATTGGCGCTGTCCATTATTCGGCTCCAGTCAGGGCTGCATTGTGCGAGGCAGCCTCGTTCACGTTTCGACCGCCGAGGTCGAGTCGATCGTCGGCATCGTCTGCAAGAGCGGGGTCGTGGGTGACGATCACGACCGTCTTTCCTTCGTCGTGCGCGAGGTGCCGCAATTCTTTCAGCAGTTCTGCCGCTGTCCGATCGTCGAGTGCACTGGTCGGCTCGTCGAGCAGCAGTACTGCTGCGGGCGAGAGGAACACCCGAGCAATCCCGACTCGCTGACGTTCTCCGCCGGAGAGTGAAGCTGCGTGGGCGTCGAGGCTGACGTCGATCTGTGCCCGGCGTAGTGCGGCGGTGTATTCCGCGTCCGTTGCATCGGGGGCGGCCAGCGCGATGTTCTCGCGCACCGTGGCAGGTAACACGTCTGCGCCCTGGGGTGTGAGCAGAACGGACTGTGGCCGCAGGTTCTCGTCGATCGCGGTGATGCTACGACCTGCGTAGCGGACGGTACCCAGTTCCGGGATCTCGAAGCCGGCCAATGCTTTCAGGAGCGTCGACTTGCCCGCTCCACTCGGTCCCGTGATCGCAGTGATCGCGGCTGGGCGGAATGCATGCGTGACGCCGTCGACGACTCTGCGGTCCGTGATCGTGACAGTCAGGTCGACGATCTCCAGGTGGTCGGAGGGACTCGCCGCCGGAACGGTGAGTGCTTCACCGGCAGGGAGAGTGGGTTCGTTCAGGGCAGTGGCGAGCCGGACCGCAGCAGAGCGTCCAGCCGCGACGTAGTCGAGGCCGTGCCCGAGCCGCAGGGCCGGTGTCACGATTGCGAGGCTGAAGAGAATGGTGGCGGCCAACGTCGTTGCATCCCAGTGAAATCCGACGGCATAGGCGATCGCGAACGTCGCTGTCGCCTGCATGAGGGCAACGGCGACGGCCGCAGGGGTAGCCACGAGTCGAACGCGCTCCTGCATTCCCCGGGTGAACCGTGCTGTCGATTCTGCATAGTCGGCGGCAGCGCCGGTCTGCGCGCCGTAGATCCGGCAGACGCGGATGCCGCGGGCATAGTCGTCCACGGCAGTCACGATGTCGCCCATGACATCTGCACTTTCGGCGCTGTGCCGAGCGGCCATTCGGGGGATCACGACCAGGTAGAACAGAGCTGCCACGATGCCGGGAGCCAGAGCGAGAAGCGCCACGGGGCCGGCTGAGGCAACCAACGCCGCGATCGTGACCGCGGGGACCACGATGAGTGTGGCGAACTCGGCCGGTAGGTGCGCAGTCATATGGTGCAGCGCCGAGATGTCGTCCGAAACGAGCCTCCTCAGCGCGTCTCCGCTGTAGCGGGACAGCGTGCTTGCCGGTAGGCGAACGAGGTGGGCTGCGAGCTGGCGTCGAAGCCTGGCCTCGAAGAGTGACTCGGCGTGATGCGAGAGCCACGACGACGTGGCCGCGAGCGTTACCCCGGTGAGCCACAGCCCACATGCCCACCCGGCCCAGCTCATCGACGGTTCACCGATGAGCTGCACGACGCTCCAGAGCGCGCCGAGCATCGCGACACCCGACGCCGCCGCCGAGACCACCCCGGCTGCCAATGCAGGCAGCGCCGGGCGCAAGGCCGGGACCAGCGACGGTTCGACGAGAGGGCGGGGCATGGATAACTCCTTGAATCAGCGTCAGGATGCAGGCACGACAAGTGACCGAAACCCAAGGCTAGGCTTCGGCCATCCTGTTTGGTTATCGCGGTACGCCGATTTCTTACACTCGCACAGCATCTGTCGGTGTCAGGATGCGGCCGAGATGGAACTCATGACGTCTTCCCACACGCCCATGACTGCGGGTTCGGTTGGACCCGTTTGGGTGAAGACTGCCACGCATTTGCGGCGGAAGTCGTACATCTCGATCGAGCTGGTCAGGCCGTGAACGCCGTGGGTGCGGGTCAGCCAGCACTCCGAGACACCATTCAGGTCGATCATCGTCCGGCAGGTGTCGGACGCCAAAGTCAGCGTCCCCCCGAACATGGCTGCGGCGTCGAGGTCACCACGGTGGATCTGCAGGCATCCGTTCCCGGCGACGACGGTCGTGACGGGCAGTTGGTGGTAGGACAGGTGCTCCATCCCGGCAGCCATGAGGTGAGGATCGACTCGCCGGTAACCGAGGGCGCCCAGAGCGACCAGGCCGCTACGACGTTCGCTGCCGTCGTCCGCGAGGATGAAGTCGAGCTGTGTCAGCTGATCGGCCTGGGCCCAGAATGCGGGCGTATTCGATGTCTGGATGGGAGGGCTTGTTTCCCTCGCAGTGCTCGGCGCAGTTCGCATCGCTTCGAAGGCGAGACGATCCGAGGCCGGGGTCAAATACGTGGTGTGTGAACTTGATCCGTGGATGTCGAACATGCGGAGCGTCGGCGGTAGGTGCTGCTCTGCTTCAGTGGTCACCACCGAGCCGAGGGAGGCAACGTTCAAACGCAGAGAGACGAGCCCGGGCGCGCAGACCAACGGATCGCCGGGAAATGTCGGAACGGAGTACTTGCCCGAGTCGTTGACAGCCACCGGGCCTGCGACGGTGATTGCTACGGCGTCGTCCAAGAGCGGCAACATTTCGCCGACTACGTCAGGTGCGGTGTCGATCCGTCCACCACGGAACCCCGGACGCGCAAGCAGTGCGTCCAGGTCCGACATGCGTGCCAAAGCTGCGCAACGGCATTCGCCACGGTGCGGGCACATCTCAGTAGACATCCCTTAGGTACCGCTTCGATCGTTTGAGGTTGTTGACGTAATCCTCGGCGGCATCCGCATCCAATCCGCCGTGCTCCGCGACCACCTCGTGCAACGCGTCGTCGACGTCCTTCGCCATCCGCGTGGCGTCGCCGCAGACGTACACGTGCGCACCGTTTTCGAGCCAGTCGAACAACTCCCGGCCCTGCTCGCGCATGCGAGTCTGAACGTAGATCTTCTCGGACTGATCGCGCGAGAAGGCCAGATCGAGACGAGTCAGGACACCGTCACGGGTCAGCCCGTTCAACTCGTCCTCGTAGATGAAGTCGCTCGACTGATGCTGATCGCCGAAGAACAGCCAATTCTGCCCCGACGCGTTGCGCGCGCGACGCTCGTGCAGGAAAGCGCGGAAGGGTGCGATGCCGGTTCCGGGGCCGATCATCACGACGGGAACAGCGTCATCGGCGGGTAGGCGGAACGAATTGTTCTTGGAGACAAAAACTCCGACCCGATCTCCCTCGCCGACGCGGTCCGCCAGGTACGTCGAGCAGACACCGCCGCGGTCCCGCTCGCCCGAGCGGTAGCGCACACTCGCTACCGTCAGATGCACGGTGCCGTCGTGGGCCAGCGGGCTGGAGGAGATCGAATAGACCCGATGTTGCAGCGGGCGAAGAAGTGCAAGCAGATCTTCGTGATTCAATCGAATGCTGTTGTCCAACTGCAGGAGATCGAGAACGTCCTTGCCCCACAGCCACGCATCGAGCGCTTCCCGATCTTCCGTGTCGAGAATGTGCTGCAGTTCGGCGTCGCCGCTGCGTCGGGCGATGTCTTCGATCAAATCGCGCGAGGGAATCGAGATCTCGTAGTCGCTGGTCAACACCTGGTCCAACGGTGCGGACGAGCCGTCTTTCGCGGTAACCACGTAATCGCCGCTGACACCGAGCTGATGGATGATCGCCTCGACGAGGGCGGGGTCGTTGATCGGGCGGATGCCCAATCCATCTCCGGCCTCGTAGTCCAGACCGTCCTCGCCGAGCGCAAAGGTGAAGTGGCGGACTTCCTTGGCTGAGTCCTCGCCGGACAACAGCCGGTTGGCGAGAACGGTTGCAGGATAGGGGTTCTTGCGAGTCCACTGGGACTTGATCTTCGTCTGAGCGGGCGCAACCGGCGAGGCAGCGGCCCCCGCATCACCGTCGACACCGGCCACCGCAGCGACGGCCCGAACGATCCACTCGGCCGCAGCATCCTCGTAGTCGACGTCGCAATCGGTGCGGTCGACAACCCGGGTCCCACCGAGCGCATCGAAGCGGGCGTCGATGTTCTTTCCCGACTGGCAGTACCCGTCGTAGCTGGTGTCACCGAGTGCGAGCACGCCGAAGTAGAGACCCTCGAGCCGGGGCGCACTCTCGGATTCGACTGCATCCCAGAACAACTGCGCGTTGTCGGGCATCTCGCCCTCGCCGTAGGTGGAGGTGATGACGAGCACCCGGCGCATGGCGGAAAGTGCATTGATATCCACGGTGTCCAGACTCGCGACAAGTGGATCGAGACCGTGGGCACGAGCAGCTGCGGCCGCGTCTTCAGCCACGGACTCCGCGTTGCCGGTCTGACTTCCGTAAAGGATGTGCACGGCTGCGCCGGCAGCTCTCTCCACTGTCGCTGTTGCAATACCGGTTTGACCGGACATGACAGTTCGCGAGTGTAGACCGGCCAGGAATCCGGAAAGCCACGCGCGCTGGTCGCCGTTGAACGGTGCGTATTCGGGGATGTACGGGATTTCCATTTTGAAGCTCACCTACGTTCGGGGGAGGAGGTCAGGACACCAGGTCGGGGATCGTGCGCGAAGCGAACAGTTCGTCGAAGTTCGGCAGTGATCCGAGCTTGTCCCGATTCTTGTTGTCTTGAAACAGAATCCACCCGTACGTCGCCGGGCTGTCCATGGCCAACACGTTGCGCAGGCTCAGCGCCTGCTTGTAGTCGTCGACCCGCTTGGCTGCAATCAACGCAGCCAACTGTTCGTCGTCGTAGTCGGCCAGAATCTCTTTCGAGTACTTGACCAAGTGCTGGACGAGGGCGAAGTCCTCGGTCAGCACCAGGTTTCGGGCCGCCTTCTGCACTGCTGGATCGTCGGGTCCGGACGCACCCGGCGTGCGGGCGGCGGCGAGTTGTTGCGCGAAGTGAAGCACGGTGTACGCACTGAGCAGCGCATACATCGTCGCCGTATCGGTCTCGCCGTAGGCAGGGACTGCTCCGTTCAGTGCAGGGCGCCCGTCGCGCACTGCGAGTTTGAAGGTGCGGACCTGACGTGCTGCGATGGCGGACGCCAATTCTTCGAGGAGCTCTTTGTGCGACTTCGCAGCCAGGATTGCATCACTGTCCTGGTAGAGCATCAGTGCCTTGGGCATCGCGTAGACGAACGAGTGCTGTTCGACTTCCCAGTTCTCGAGCAGTCGGGTTCCGAGCGCGGATCCCGTTGCCTCCACATGCAGTTCGAGCAGGAGTTGTACTGCGTGGTTGTGGACAGCGGCAAGAGGGTCGGTCGCAGCGGTGATCGAACCCAGCAGTACGGAATCGGTACTTGCTCGCAGTGCCAATTCGCCACGAGGGTCGTACTGGTAGAAGAAGCCACCACTCATGCCGTTGCCGACACCCTTGCCGAACTCGCCGAGATTCACGACAGCACCGTTGGTCATGTACTCGCCGGCGAAGTCTCCGACACCTTCGACGACAGCACAGGCGCCGGAGTTGCGAACTGCGAAGCGATCGCCTGCTTCACCTTCGACGAACACTCGTCCACCGGTGGCGCCGAAGAGCGCGAAGTTGCCGATCAACACGTTTCCACCGGCGTCACTGGAGCCGCCGCCTGGGCTACGCACGGCAATCACGCCGCCGCTCATGCTCTTTCCTACGCCGTCGTTACATGTCCCGGTGTGTTCCAGGTGCATGCCGTCGTTGCAGAATGCGCCGAACGACAGGCCCGCAGATCCGGTCGTCAGGACGCGCACGCTGCCCGGCGCCAGGTAGCGACGCCCACGCTCGTCGGTCAGTACTCCCGGAGCGAGAAGGCCGGGCGCTCCGTAGTTGAGTTCGCGTTCGAGGTCGATCGCCAACTGACCACCGACGCTCTTGTTCCGGTTACCCAGGTGCAGTGCACCTTCGGCGAATTCAGGTCCGGACACGGCGACCGAGGCCTCGCCACGGTTGAAGAACACCGTACGAACCTCGTCCATGATCTTCTCGTCGAGCGCGTACTCACGTTCGAGGTACACAGGATTGTCGATGGGGATGTCCGGGGCGGACTCGAACATCGCGTCCAGTTTCAGATTGCCGACAATAGACGGGTGATCGAGCAGATGCAGGAGATCCGTTCGACCCCGCGCTTCCTGAAGGGATCGCATTCCCAGATTCGCGAGCAGTTCCCGAGTTTCGTGAGCGATGTTGAGAAGGTACTGCGCCATCGCGCGGGGATCGCCGTCGAACAGTTCCGGGTTGGTGGTCAGACCGGCGGGGCACTTGATGTTGCAGTTCTTGGCCATGACGCAGCCCATCATCATCAGCGCCGACGTACCGAACTCGAAGCTGTCTGCGCCGAGTAGGGCGGAAGTGATGATGTCGCTGCCGGTCTGATGCGCGCCCGAGCATCGCAGAACGACTTTCTGGCGAAGGCCGTTGGCACACAGAGCTTGATGGACCTCTGCGATACCGACCTCGGCCGCACGGCCCGCGTACTTGAGGCTGGTCACCGAAGCGGCGCCGGTGCCACCGGTGTTTCCGGCGACGTTGATGACGTCGGCGCCGGCCTTGGCGACACCGACGGCGATGGTGCCGATTCCTTCCGAGGACACCAACTTCACGATCACCCGAATGCGAGCTGCCTTGCAGTCGTGGATGAGCTGAGCGAGGTCCTCGATCGAGTACGTGTCGTGGTGAGGCGGCGGCGAAACCAGTTCGACGCCGGGCGTTCCGCCGCGGGCGGCAGCGATGTCGACGGTGACCTTGGCGGCCGGAAGCTGCCCGCCCTCACCGGGTTTTGCGCCTTGGCCGAGTTTGATCTCGATCTCTTCGAGCATCGGATCGGCGAGGTAGCCCGCCCAGATTCCGAAGCGTCCGGATGCAAACTGCTTGATGCGCGATGCACGAATCGTGTTGTAGCGCGAAAGGTGTTCGCCGCCTTCGCCGCTGTTGGACATCGCACCGACCATGTTCGTGCCGTGCGCGACGGCTTCGTGCGCCGGAGCGTTCAGTGCGCCATGGCTCATGGCACCCGACGCCAACTTCGGGGTGATGTCGCTTGCACTCTGTACCTCGGAGAGAGGTACACCTGCCGGTGCGACCCTCAGCTTGGAAAGGAACTCTGCCGCAATACCGGTTGCATTCAGCACCAGATCCGGGTCGGTGGCCTCGATGGTGACGTCGTCGGCAAAGGCGACGGAAAGAGCATCGCCGAGTGCTACCACCCGAGCGGTGTCGTCGGCCAGTGGACCGTCCAGGCTAAGTGTGTACCGGCTGTCCGCGGCAGATTCACACCGGATTCCACGAATCACGATCGTCTTATTGCCGCGCACCGAGAATCGGCTGATCTGGTCGGTGAACTCGGCTGTTGTCACCGCAAATGTGACATCACCGGGCACGGAGATGACATCGCGCAACGCGGCGGGACGACGCGATCGTTCCGCAGCCATGACAGTGGAAAAGTCCCGGTACCCGGCGGTGATGTCGAAGTCGTCGATCTGCTCGGTGGTCAACTGGTCGAAGCTCGTCGCCCGGTAGGCCCCCGCATCGAGGCGGAAGGCGTCGTCGAGCCGTCCGAGCGGCAGTAGACGTAGAGCCTCGAATTGTTCTGTTCCGGAGGGACTGTCGAACGCGATCTTCTCCTCGGTGAGTTCGACGTACTTACGGACCGCGGTGGTACCGAACGAATGCCCTGCGCCGTCTGCACGCTCCTTGAACAGGCCGAGCAGTGGCAGATCCTTCTCGCCCCCGACTTCGCTCGCACGCTCGTGCCACTGCTTCGAGGTCACCGCGACGGTGTCGAAACCGACGCCACCCACCGGTGACTTCATGTTGGGGAACCACTGGCGCAGAACAGGGTCGGAAGTGTCGAGGAAGTTGGGTTCGAAGAATTCTCCACCGATGTAGCTCTCGACGGTGCACAGACCGACGCGTCCCATCGTCTTCATCAGGGACTTCTCGGCGGCCTTCGCGAAGCGTCGGAACGCGGCGTCCGGGTCAGCGGCGAACTTCTCCTCGGCTCGCAACTGAACGGACAGCGGGTAGACGGCGGAAGCGCCGAAACCGAGTGCGGCCGCAACGTGGTGTGAGGACTCGATCTGGCCGCTCTCCACGATGAGAGAGACGCGCAATCGCAGGCCCGCGTCGATGAGGCGTTGGTTCAATGCTCCGACGACCATGATCGCGGGAAGTGTTGCGCGCTCGTGAGATACGTGGCGGTCGGTCAGGACTGCGATTCCGCCCTGTTCGGCCGCGAAGGCTACAACAGCATCGCCGAGCGCGGTCATCGCGTCGACCATTGCCTGCGCGTCACCCTCGGCGGGGTAGAGCATTTCGAAGCGGCGGTGCGGAGTGTGGTTCTGTTCGCGGATCTTGAGCATGTCCAGGTGCCCGAGGATCGGCGAGGCGATGACGATCTGCTTGCCCTGTCCGGGGGACATCTTCGCACCCAATGCGACCCGGAGGGTCATACCGTCCGCTTCACGGATGCTGTCGAGCGGAGGGTTGGTGACCTGGGCGAATCGCTGTGAAAAGTAACGTGCCACACCGCCTTCGCGGTCGCTGAATGCGTTGATGGCGTTGCCGTAACCCATGGCGGAGACCTTTTCGGCTCCGTGTGTGAGCATCGGATCCATCAGGAATTTGAAACTTTCCTGATCCAGGGAGTACGCCATGTAGCGCTGATGAACCTCGAAGGTGCCGTTGTAGCGGGTCGGGGAGCTGACCTTCTCCGCTGGCACGGCGGGAATGTCTTTGATCAGGATTCGCGATTGCTCCAGCAACGACTGGTAGTCGCGCTGAGCGGCAATCTTTTCCAGAGCTTCACGAGCGGTGTAGGTATGGCGGTCTCGATGATCGAAGTACAACATTCCGCCGGCCTCGACGCGGCCACGGTGAATCACCGTCTCAGGCGCGAACGCGATCTGTCCGGCTTCGGAGAATGCGCACACGTAGTCGTGCGTCTCGATCGTGCGTAGTGGACGCAGACCGAGGCGATCCAGGCGCGCACCGATGATGGTGCCGTCGCCGAACACCAGCGCTGCCGGTCCGTCGTTCTTCTCCTCGTACAGCGAGAAGTACTCGAACATCGCCCGCACTGCGGGGGAGAGGGTGGTGTCGTTTTCCCAGGCCGGCGGCATCATCGAGACCACAGCCGTCACCAGGTCGACGCTGTCCTCGATGACGCGAGCTTCCAGGGTCTGATCGAGTCGGCAACTGTCGGACTGGCCGGGCGGACGGACGATCGCACGTCGTTTTGCACTGGCGACAGCAGCTTCGGAGAGCCGATTCTTCTTGTCCGTGTTCAGTTCTCCGTTGTGAGCCATGAATCGGAACGGCTGCGCCATCGTGGGATGCGGGTCCGTGTTGGTCGAGAACCGCGTGTGGAAGTACATCGTGTGCACGGCGTGATCGGGGTCGACCAGGTCGCGGAAGTACGGGATCACTTCGTCGGAGTTCAAGCGACCCTTGAGAACCTGAGTTCGCGCGCTGAGCGAGAGTGGGTACAACCCGCGTAGTGCAGGGGTGTTGTACGCGATGGCTTCGATGGCGAGCAGAGCTTCGTGCACGAGGCGATCGACTACCGCAGGCTCGGGACGCGGAGTGGGGACCTCGAAAATCCACTGCCTGATCGGAAGCTGATGCGCGATGGCTGCCGGCCGAATCGCCGAGTCGTCGACCGGCACGTTGCGCACAGCGAGGGTGGTGAAGCCTCGGTCCAGAAGTTCGCGTTCCACCAGAGCGGCTGCACGAGCATGCTGAGCATCGTCGTCCGGAAGGAAGAAGTTGCCGACGCAGAAGCGTCCGGCGCGGAGATCGGAGCGCCCGGTGACCTTGCGGAAGAAGCGGAGGGAGAGGTCAACCGAGACACCGCCGCCGTCGCCGACGCCCTCGGAAGACATACCGCCGCGGTGCGGTACCGAGCAGAGTGCTTCTCGCCCCTTGATCAGGACATCGTGGGTCTGCACGCCGTCCTTGCGCGTGATGAACCCGACCCCGCAACTGCTCTTGTCATCTGAGGGGTCGTACAAACCGACGATGGACGTGCTCACTGCAGCAACCTTCTCCCTGTCCTGGTTGCCCGGAGATTGTTCGACCGGGCAGATACGACGGCATGTATTCCGTCAGGGCAGGGCGTCGCTGCTTCGATGAAGCGGCACCCGAATGGGATCAGACTACTGAGTAGAGGCTTACCTTAGTCAAGTCTACTTGGTGTGACTTGGATCTGAGCAGGTCAGAGGGTTGCTTTGTAGGCAAGTGCATAGGCGATCTTGCCCGGCTTGTCGTCTGTGTACGGCTTGGACAGCTTTGCGAACTCGCCCTTGGACTCGGCTTTGCCGTCGTTCCAGGCCGACAGGACGCCAAGATCGGTGGCAGTGAATCCGCTGTCGACGACGGCATCGCCCGTCAACGCAGTTTGTGCTTTGGTCACCGACTTCACGGTGCCCAGGTAGCTGGAGAGATCATCGCGATTCCAGTTGGTGAGGTCGACGGGCGCGGTGTCGCGGACCCAGGCGCCCCAGTAGAACTCCTGGAACGGAATCGTGCCTGCGGCGAATCCGATGTCGCGGGAGAAGTACATCAAGCTGCGGTACTTGTCGTCGGCGAAGTTGGCCAGGCCGACGCTCTTCGGCAGAGCCTGGACCGGTACCTGGTTTCCGTCGACGTCACGCGACCAGACCCACTTGTTCTTCTCCATCTCGGTCCAGAAGGCACCTTCACTCAAGCCGCTGAGGTTGCCGAGAACCCGCAGTCGCACGTGAAGGTCGGGACCGCCGTCGGCCGTCTCGATGAAGGACGTGAGGGTGTGGTGACCGTCGGTCAGATAGAGATCGCCGCGGGGACCGACGACCACGGTCTTCATGGGCGCGATGCTCTCCGCGGTTTCCTGACCCACCGGGAGCTGGCAGGTGAAGGACGACGGGTCCTTCAGTGTCGACGCCGCAGTAGCGGTCGCGGCCTGGATCTGGCCGTTCGCCTCACACCAGTCGTCGAACTTCTTGTTGATCGTGTCTTTTCCGAGCGTGTATCGCCCGAGCTTGTAATACACCTCGTCGTAGCCGAGGGACGGTTGTGTCGCGTGAACGTCGCCGATGCGCACGTCCAGGAGATCACCTTCCTTGGCGCACAGGTACTCCGATCCGCCGGCGGAGCCTGAGAACGAACCGGTGGAGATTCCGCCACACGCGAGGGGAGCGGCGACAGCGGGAGTGCTGACCAATGTTCCGGCGCCGAGCAGTGCCAGTGTTGTGAGTGCCGAGATGGCGGAACGACGCATGTGGGGATCTCTCCTGATGATGGGTTCGCACGTGAAGAAGCTTGCGTCACAATCGCTCAGGGTGGTTTCGGACTTACTGACAACAGACGTCCGCGCGGTGGCTACCACGTGAATTCACGTCGTAACCACCGCGCGGTGAGCCGGTTGGTTGATCAGCCTTGCAGTTGATCAGCCTTGCAGTTGATCAGCCCTTGTAGTTGTAGAAGCCCTCGCCGACAGCAACGCCGAGCTTGCCCTCGTCGATGTAGTTCTTCTTGATGTAGTCGGCGAATTCGCGCTGCTTCTCGCCGCCCTGGGAGGAGATGTTGTAGACGGTGGTCAACCCGACGACGTCCATGATCTGGAAGGGGCCGAACGGGGCTCCGGTGCCGATACGCCACGTCTTGTCGACCATGTCGGGATCGGCGATGCCGTCGATCAGCAGGTCGGAGGCCGCGTTGAGGAGCGGGACCAGGAGCGAGTTGAGTACGTAGCCCGCCTTCTCCTTCTTGAGTTCGATCGGCACCATGCCGATGTTCTTCGCGAACTCGACGACCTCGCGGTACACGGCGGGGTCGGTGGACTCGGTGCCCATGACCTCGGCAGTGTTGTTGACCCACACGTGATTTGCGAAGTGCAGTGCGAGGAACTTCTCGGGGCGGCCGGTGAACTCCTTGAGATCGCTCGGCAGCAGCGTCGAGGAGTTGGTAGCGAACACCGTGTGCTCAGGAGCAACCGTGGCAAGCTTCTCGTAGGTGTCGCGCTTGATGGCGATGTCCTCGGGAATTGCCTCGATGACCAGGTCGGCCTTGGCGACGGCTTCGCCTAGATCGTACGAGTACGTAATACGTTGCAGCGCTTCGTCAGCCTTGCCTTCCTTGGCACCCTCGACGTTCTCGGCCTTGTAGGCCGCGGCCAACGAGTCGAACCGAGCCTTGGCCTTTTCGATGACCTCGGCGTTGATGTCGTACGCGACGACGTCGAAGCCGTGATAGGCGGTCTGATAGGCGATCTGTGAGCCGAGAACTCCGGTACCCAGAACGGTGATCTGCTTCAGTTCAGTCATTTTCGATCCTCAATCCTATTCGGTGGGTAGTCCGGCAAGCGTCAATCGGACCTGTGCGGCAACGATGTTCGTGAGTTCGTCAGCCGTGATCCGGTCCAATGCCGCGCGGGCTATTTCGAAGTGCAGCACGTTGGAAATCGTTCGCGCTGCAGTGGTGGTTCGGGTGGTGTGGTTGGGGTGTGCCTCGTGCAAGATTTGCGCAATCCGCGTTTGCAGGCGCTGCGAGAGTTCCAGGCCTTCGGCCCGGAAACACTCGCTGGGCTCACCGAACAACACCTCGCGTTGGTAGATGCCGGTGTTCTCGTCGTTTCGGCGACTTGCGATCAGCAGGGGTGAAACCAGCTCGAGCACACGATCTTCTGTGCCGGTCGACTTGGCTTCACGCTCTTCTCCCAATTCGATCTGCTTGCGGTATTCCGCGTTGTACACCATGAGCAGCAACTCGGCTTTGCTTGCGGCGTAACGAAAGAGAGTGCCGCCGGCTACATCGGCGCGGTCGGCAATTTCTTGAGTTGTGACTGCGCTGTAGCCCTTTTCCGTGAACAGTTCGGCAGCGGCGTCGAAGATGCGTGTCTGCTTCTCGAGTTTGTTGCGTTCGCGACGGCCCAGCTCTTGGTCCGGCTTCGTCATCCCGCTCACCTCGTTCCATTTCGGATCACGCTCATAAATGAGTCTACTCCGAAATATCGGGAGGGTGGAGTCTCCTCCGTCACATCACCGCAGTCCGCTGACCCAACCGGCGAACACGTCTGAGAACACGTCCGCTTCGCACGCATGCGCCGATTCGGGATAGGCGCACTCTGGGTATCCGGCGACGACGGCGGCAAGTTCGACGTTGCAACACTGCGCCAAGAGGCCACGCAGGAGATCCGCAACCGACCAGCCCGCGACGGATACCGCAGGGATTCCCTCTTCCTCGTACACCTTCACCAGATCGGCGTGCCTCCAGGACAATTCCTCGGCCACCAGTGCATCAGGGTTGAAAGACATGGCGCGGTCGAGTGATCCGCGCAGAAGTGAGTGCGGATCGTCCTCGCCGCGAAGCCTGGTCGCGAGGTCCGCCGGCGCCTTCTGCATGACGAACATCCAGGGTTTGCCGTCGGGAAAGACTCCACCGAAGCCTGCCACGTTGAACGGTAAGTGGCTACTGAGAAAATCGGTCTCCACGTCGACGTGTTGATCGTCGCCCAGATGAATGAAGTGGCCGGAGGCAATCTCCTCGCCCATTGCCGGCTCAGCCCATGTGTTGTTCCACAGATCGGTCATCCGACTGCCTTCGGGAAAATCGAGAACCTCGAAGAGAAAACCCATGTCTCTACAACTCCCCGTCGAAGTGGGTGGTTACTCCACCGGTCAGTCGAGAAACCGTCTGCGCCGAGGTCGCGAGGACGACTCGGCTTGTCTCGAAGGTCATCTCGTCGCGTTCGGTGTCCTCCGATTCGGGATCCTCGGCGAGTGAGAAGTCGAGTTCCACCTCTCGATCGGTGCTGGAACAGACCGATATCATCAGCCCGAGTCGTTCGTCGGTGAGCGCCGGAAGCGATTTCTCGGGATGAAAGTCTGCGGCCGCGTGAAAGAAGAACGCCGCCAGCCGTTCGACGAATCCGTCGTCCGTATGTCGGCTGAGATACTGATTGAAGCGGTCGGGGCTGAGCAGTCCGACGTCGAAAACGAGTGTGGGCACGTCGGATTCGAAGACAGTGGCGGGAACCGCATGACTGCGAAGGAAGACTGCGGCGCCGCCGTATCCCGGCAACCTGAACCCATCACGCATCTGGTGTACTCCCGTCGCAGTGGTGTCCTGTCCACGCTAGGCCATTGCTCGGCCGCGTGCTGCCTACTCGAGTAGGCAGCTTGATGGAAGAATCACCGCCTATGACTGCTGTCCTGTACCCGCCCGTCGAACCGTACGAGTCCGGTCTGTTGGAAGTGGCGGATGGTCAGAGTCTGTACTGGGAGACAGTCGGCAATCCTGCGGGCATTCCGGTTCTCTACCTCCACGGCGGTCCCGGTTCGGGATGCACTGTCGGCGCCAGGCGTTTCTTCGATCCCGAAGTCTTTCGCGCAGTTCTGTTCGATCAGCGAGGCTGTGGGCGCAGTCTTCCGCTAGCGAGCAGTCGGGACGTCGATCTGACCGTGAACACCACGGCGCACATTGTGGAAGACATCGAGCGTCTTCGTGAGCATCTCGGTATCGAGCGATGGATCGTCACGGGACTTTCCTGGGGCGTGAGTTTGGGTCTGGTGTACGCGCAGGCGTTTCCCGCGCGGGTGCAAGCGATGGCCCTGGGCGCGATCACCGGCGGGACGAGGGTCGAAATCGAGTGGATCACCCGTGCGATGGGCCGGGTTTTTCCGCGTGAATGGGAAGAGTTCGTGGCGCCGTTGCCGGTGGACGAGCGTGACGGAAACCTCCCCGCGGCGTACGCGCGACTGCTTGCCGATCCGGATCCTGTTGTGCGCGAGAATGCCGCGTTGCAGTGGTGCCGTTGGGAAGACGTGCACGTGTCGCTGATGCCGGGGTGGACTCCGAGTGTTCGATACCAGAATCCGGACTTCCGCCGGGTGATGACCAGGCTGGTCACGCATTACTGGGGTAACGACTGCTTCCTGGCGCCGAATCAGATCCTGGACGGAATGGACCGCCTCGCTGAGATTCCCGCGATTCTCGTGCACGGACGGTATGACATTTCCGGGCCACTCGACACTGCCTGGGCGATCCACCAGCGGTGGCCGGGTAGTGAGTTGGTGGTGCTCGACGACGCCGGGCATGGCGGTGGCGGATTCAACGAGGCAATCGTGGAAGCTCTGAATTCACTGGCTCATTCGGTCTGATCGAGTGCACCGGCGCGGGCCGCGGCGAGCGCGCCGGCAGCAGCACGATCGGCAACCGACTGGTCGACGGGTAGATCGGCGACCAGCAGGCGATAGTAGATGGGTGCGGCGACGGCCGCCAGAAGATCAGCGGCTGAGACCTTCTCGGAGATTTCCCCGCGTTCGACTGCTCGGCGGACGACGATGTCTGCCAGTTCGTAACGTGCGGAATAGAACTCGCGCTTGAGTCTCGCGACCTCGGGCGTGCGGACCGCATCGGAGAACAGTGCAGCCACCAATGCGCCGCCCGACTTGCTGGTCACCAGTGCGACTATCGATCTGGCCATCTCGCGTAGGTCGGATTCGATGGAACCGGTATCCGGGATGGGGACGGTGGTTGCCGATACCTCGATCGCCGCGTCGGCCACCAACTGGGACAGCGTGCTCCACCGCCGGTAGATCGTGGTCTTGTGGACTCCGGAGCGGGCGGCTATGTCCTCGATAGTCATCGCCGCGAATCCGCGTTCGGACAATTCGGCCGCCGTGGCTGCCAGGACGGCCTCGCGCACCCTGGCACTACGCCCTCCGGGCCGTTGTGGTGTCGAAGTCATGAGCCAACCTTATCGCAACAAGGTGTTGTGTTAGCTGGAGGCACGTGGTTCACTGAGCTAATGCAACTGATCGTTGCATTAGAGATGAATTGAGGGGTGTTTTCCCATGTCATACGAATTTCCTGTCGATCACCGAGGCCTCTTCGAAGAGCGCACAGGACAGTTTCTGAGCTTCGGGCTCCCCGTCTCGGATCTCGAGGAACTGCGCGCGTCCATCCACTCGACCTGGGCCGACGCGCCGGGTGGTTGGTCGTACGAGTGGTCGGCGTTGGCAGCAAAGTACTCCGCCGACGGCAATCATTCACTCGCGGCGATGATCTACGGAATCGCCAAGTTCCCCGTCCTGGCCAACGATTCGCGGCGCCGGGCCCTGCAGAATCAGGTGGACGAATACGTCAAGGCAGCACCGGGATTCGGGCTCGAGTTCGAGCGTCGAATCCTGTCCCTGCCCTACCGAAACGGCGAGATCGAGCTACCGGTACACATCCTCTCGGCGGACGGACGGTACGAAGACGCACCCGTCCTGTTGCTCAGCGGCGGCGTCGACGGCTGGAAGATGGACATGCATCCGTTGGCCAGCGCGTTCGCGAAGAACGCCGGGGTGACGGTTGTCGCTTTCGATCAGCCGGGAACTGGTGAATCACCCGTTCCTCTCGATGCTTTCGGCGACGAGGTGCTCGACGGGCTCGTATCGACGGCTCGCGCTCTCGGCAACGGGCAGGTGGCGCACCTGGGAGTCTCCTTCGGTGGCAACTTCGCCGTGCGCTCGGGGTTGACCGGCGCCGTCGATGCGGTGATCAACATCGGCGCCCCGGTCAAGGGCGCGTTCGAGACCGCGAACGCCGAGCGCCTGGTCTACGGCATGGGCGACATCGTCGGAAACGCACTGGGTTTCGATGCCCCGGCAACCAAAGAGGCGCTGGTAGAGGGTCTCCGTGCGTTCGATCGCAGTGTCTTGATGACCGCCGACGACGGCCGGACCCCGATGCTTGTGGTCAACGGGGCCGACGACGTTCACATTCCGCTCTCGGACACCACCCTCTTCGAGGAGCGCCCGAACACTCAGGTACACGTCATCCCGGATGCGGGGCACTGCGCAGTGACCAAGCTGCCCGAGTTGACGCCGATGATGATCGACTGGCTACGAGATGCCCTGTCAGGAACCGCTCCACGAACCGGTCGATGATCCGCCGCCGAAGCTGGCAAAACGATACGTCGCAAGAACGGCTTTGTGATCGGTCGGCCACGGCGTCGGCGAAGCGATGAAGTTGTCCTGGGAGTTCTCTTCCACTCTGTGGTTGTGCACGATCGTCTTTCGCGGGCCGATGATCCCGACGGATCCCAGCTTCAGGTCCGAAGCGCGATCGGCGAAGATGTAGTCGATCCGATCGCGTTCGTCTGCCTCGGGTGCCCAGGTGAGCTGTGAGGTGTCGACGTCGGGATTGTCGGACGGCCAGGTGAAGCCCGGGTGTGTGGCCGGGTTCGGGTACTTACTGCGGTAAGCGTCGACGAATCCGGCTTGGTCGAGCAGGCGGGTGGATTCCCAAGGAACGACTACACCGTTGTGGTCGAACAGATTTCGCGTGCCGTCGGTCCAATCCAGGGCCGACGGTTCGTTGAAATCGCCACCGAGGATGACGGATCTGCCCTTGGCCCGTTCTTTTGCCGCATCGTCGACGAACGTCGAAATTGCCTTGGGTCGTCCCGAATTGATGTTCACGCGCTGAACCGTCTCGGGGTCCGTGACCGGACCGGACGGCATCTTGTTCCAGCCGAACTCGGAGAACTCTCCGGGCTTGGGAACACCCGCGCCGTATCCGCGCGGTAGATACGTCGCGTAGGACGTGTAGGCCAGATGTGCCGAGTAAGCAGCGATTTGTTTGCCGTCGACCGTCACGACTGCCTTGATCATCGAGTTCAGGTCGGCTGTTTCCTCGATCGGAAACTTGGAGAGAATCCCCACGTCGGAGGACGCTGCTCCGTAGAAGGTGGTTCCTGATTTGGTCAGCATGTCGGCCAATGCAGTTGTCGCAGTGCCGGCTTCCGACAGGAGAACTATCGACGCCTGTGTCGAGATGATCATGTCGGCGATCAGCTGCAGGCCACCGTTGATCTTGGTTCCGCCGTGCCAGGTGTTGAGGGAGAGCACTTTGATCTCCTGCGCGGGGTTCGCCCCCGCGACGGAGGTATTGGCACCCAATGTAAATGCGCTCGCGGTGACTGTGCCCGCGGCTACCGCCATCGCCTTGACCATCTGGCGGCGCGTCAATCCATTCATCAAATCCCGGCTCTCGTTGTCGTGTGCTCGAACCCCCGGAAGATGATTACCATCGCTACCTAAACGGACAGTTAACCAATTGTAAAATGGCAGATTTCCACAGAACGCCGTGCGGGCAATAGTCTTCTGATCGTGGTACTCAGCGAGCGTTTCCCCGGTAGCAAGACCTTCGCGAAGGTTCGTGTCCTGCCGCCGGTGGTGAAGCTGCTCCTCCTCTCGATGGTGCTGTTCAACATCGGGTTCTATCTGGTTGTCCCCTTTCTGGCGGTGCACCTTTCGGAGGACCTCGGATTTGCGGCCTGGATTGTCGGCCTCGTCCTCGGATTGCGGATGTTCAGTCAGCAGGGCATGTTCTTCATCGGTGGAAGCCTCGCCGACAGGTTCGGCAAGCGTCCGATCATCCTGCTGGGCATAGCCGTTCGTGTAGTCGGTTTTCTGATGCTCGGTCTGGCAGAAAGCATGAGCGCCGTGATCGTCGGCGTGCTCCTGGTCGGCTTTGCTGCCGCGCTCTTCGCGCCCGCAGTGGAGTCGGCCAACGCGGAGTACGGACGCGAACTCGAGTCCGCCGGAGTTATGCGTCGTACCGATTTGTTTGCAGTGGAACAGATGTGCAGCCGCCTGGGAACCGTGATCGGTCCGGCGCTGGGAGCTGCTCTCCTGATGTTTCCGTTCTCGTGGACGGCGTCGAGCGCCGCGTTGCTCTTCGCGATCATGTGGGTCGGGTTCTTCATCTGGTTCCCCCGACCGGGCGATGCCCACGACGGCCCGGTGTCGACCTATACGCTGCGCGACGTCTGGCGAAGTGTCTTGACCAACAACAACTTTCTGCTCTTCGCGACGCTGTGCAGTTTTCAGCTGGTTGCGTACAGCCAGCTGTACCTGATGCTTCCGGAACAGCTCGAGCGCGGAATCGGTTCGCAGTCGGCGCTGGGATGGTTCTACGTGGGCGCGGCGGTGTTGGTGATCGTCGGGCAGGGACCGACGGTCGCGGTTGCCCACCGCATCGGGCATCGGCGCGCGATCACCTTCGGGCTTGTGCTCATTTCGGTGTCGTTCCTGGTTCCGCTGGTCACCGGCGTCGACTCCGCAGCTTCGGCGTCGACGCAGATAGTCGGTCTGGCGGTGTGGATAGGGCTGCTGCACCTGGGACAGATGTTGATGGTGCCGCCGATGCGAGACACCATCGCGATCCTCGGTCGTGAAAGCAACCTCGGAGCGCACTTCGGCATGCTCAACACGATCGGCGGTCTGCTCGCGCTCCTGGGAACCGTGGGAGTCGGATTCGTGTACGACCTCGTCGACAACGGCCACGCAGCGCCGGCGTCACCATGGGTGATCGTTGCGCTCTGCGTGGCCGTGTCGGCTGTGGTGTTGTGGGTGTGGTCAGGCCGAACGAAAGTTATCGACCCGCGATCGTCTGATTGATCTTTGCGACGAAATCTTCCAGCACAAACGGAATGGTGAGCGGGTTCGGCATGGACACCGCGTCACTGACGATGGGGTCCAAGCTGATCAGGCCTCCGGTCTCGACCACGTTCAGATTGGTGAACGCCGGCTGCGACTCCATCTCGGCGCGAGCCTTCTCGTAGTTGTCGAAGAGCAGGTAGTCGCACTCGAGGAGGTCGTAGTTCTCGGCGGAGATCTCGTAGTTCAGCTTGCCCGCGAACCGGTCCTTCAGTGCGGCAGGCGCCGTGAACCCCAGTTGCGTGAGCAGCTGAGCGCGCGCAGCCTCGGGGCTGAACGCTCGAAGATTTCCATCGCTCCAGCGAATGACGAGAGCTGCTGTCTTGCCTTCGAACTGGGGGTTCTCCGCGCGGGTGCGAACGATGAGGTCTTCGACTTCCTGGACCTCCTGCTTTGCCTGCGCGGGAACGCCCACAGCGGTGCCGATACGGGTCGTGACTTCCTGCCAGGGCAGAACCCAATCCGTCTGATCGGCGGCGTGCAGCACCGTCGGCGCGATGGCGCTGAGCTGCTTGTACAGATCCTCGTCGATCGCGTTGTTGACGGCGATGATCAAGTCAGGCGCTGCCGCCACGATCGTTTCGATGTCGAAATCGGTGGTGGCGTTGGCCAATGGCGTCGGCTCCGCGCCCTGGACTGCAGAGTCGGCCCAGACGCCGATTCCGTCGTCGGTCGATCCCTTCCACACCGGGACCAGGACGGGCGTCAGCCCGAGGGAAAGCAAAACGTCCGCGTCGCCGATACCGACCGCTGCGATGCGGCTGGGTGCCTGCTCGATGGTGGTGGAGCCGAACTTGTGGTCGATCGTCACCGGGAAGGCGTTGGCCTCGGCGTGAGCACCTTCGGTGCCGGGAGTGGATTCGTCCTTCGCGCTGTCGCCGCAGGCAGCAAGGGCGAAACCTGCTGCTGTTGCGAAGGTGACGGACAGCATGGCACGGCGGCTCAACATAGGGTTCACGGCAACCTCGGGTTTCATGGTTATGGGACCCTAACCATAGTGGAGTTGCTGTGTCGGCAGTGTTTGTTAGTGTCCGCCCATGACGGCGGTTCTCGACTACACATCAGCAGGACCGTTCACCCGCATCGACGGGGTGGACATGCTCGCCCTCGAGTCGCTCTCCACCGACCCCGTGAAAATATGCCGGGTAGTGCCGTACCTGGTGGTCCAACCCACCGATGCTCAGTCGCTGAATCTGCCTGCCGACCGATTCGACGAAAACCAGATCCGGCCGGTAAGCGTTCTGCTCCAACGCCTGCTTGCGCTCGATCCGGCACCGGTGACCTCCGCCCGTGAACCGGACAAGCGGGTCGTCGGAACCTGTCGGCACTTTGCAGTTTCGAGTTGTGCGTTTCTGCGCTACCGCGGTTTTGCCGCCCGGGTCCGTTGTGGTTTTGCCACCTACTTTCAACCGGGACAGGGCGTGGACCACTGGATCACCGAGTACTGGGACGACGCGGGCAAGCGGTGGATCCGCATCGATTCCGAGATCCTCGGACAGAACGTCCTTCCTCACGCCCATGATCTGCAGCCGGGAGAATTCCTCAGTGGTGGTGAGGCGTGGCTGGCGTATCGACGCGGCGAGATCGACGCGTCCCAGTTCGGGGTGTACGGCACCGAGAACTGGGGGCCGGCCGAGATCCGCGGCAACGCTGTGAAGGACCTCGCCGCGATGAACAAGGTCGAAACTCTGCCGTGGGACGAGTGGGGTCGTATGACGGACGCCTACGACGGAAAGACAGGCGCCGACTACGACCTACTGTTGGACGATGTCGCCGCGGTGTGCGCCGCCGACGATCCCGTTGCCGTGCGAGCACTGTACGAGCACGATGACTTGCGCGTGCCGGACAAGCTGATTCGTTTCTGAGATGCTGGTGCGATGAATCCGGAGCATCGCCAACTCGATTACGGACTTCGATTCGACTGGGGGTTGCGCGGCGCCGAAGCGATTGCTGCCGGCGTCGATGTGGCAGTGGTGGTAGACGTTCTCTCGTTCACGACGACGCTGAGCGTTGCCGCCGACGCGGGAATCGACGTACTTCCCTTTTCCTGGAACGACGAGCGCGCGGTCGATTACGCGCGTGATGCCGATGCGGTCCTGGCGGTGAGGCGGAGCGTAGCCGCGGAGGGTCAGATCAGTCTGTCTCCCAAGACGATTCGCGAGACCGAGGCGCCAAGTCGGCTGGTGCTGCCGTCTCCGAACGGGTCGACTATCGCGTTTGCGTTGGCGTCCGAGGTTGCGGTGTGTGTCGGCGCTTCATTGAGGAACGCTTATGCCGTCGCGGATTGGATTGTGCACGAACATGGTCCGGGATCGCGGGTTGCGATAGTCGCATCCGGGGAGAAGTGGCCCGGTGGAGAGTTGCGCCCGGCGGTGGAGGATCTGTGGGGTGCCGGTGCGGTTGTCACGGCGTTGACCGCGACTGGTTGGGACGGCCACGTATCGCCCGAGGCTCGGATGGCGGCGGATGCGTGGGCGGCGGTGGCGGATTCGTACGAGGACCGCCTGCGGGACTGTGCCTCAGGACGTGAGTTGATCGCCATGGGGTTTCCACACGACGTCGCCATCGCCTCGGAACTCGACGACAGCGACACCGTACCCGTTCTCGAAGAACGTGTGTTTCGAGGTCAGCGCACCGGGCGTCGGTTGAACAAACTCCGCGCCCAGAGGTAGGAGAGGAAGGTGATGGCGACGCACCATCCGATCGCGAGTATCGCGTTGTTCCCGATAGCTTCGCCGAGAAGAAGTCCTCGAAGAGTCTCGATGATCGGAGTGAACGGCTGATGCTCGGCAAACCATCGCAACACGGTCGGCATCGAGTCGGTGGGGACAAATCCGCTTCCCAGGAAAGGTAAGAGGATCAACACCATTGGAAGATTACTGGCCGTCTCGACGCTCTTGCTGACGAGGCCGAAGGCAACGGACAACCAGATCATCGCGATGGAGACCAGGACGAGGAGAGCAAACGCGGCGACCCACTCCACGAAGCCTGCAGTGGGCCGGAAGCCGACGGCTATCGCCACGGCGATGACTACAACGAGGCTCACGATCGTCTGAAGGAGACTGCCGAGAACGTGACCGGTCAGGACGGACGTGCGCGTGATCGCCATCGTGCGGAATCGTGCAATGATCCCCGCGGTCATATCGGTTGCGACGGAGATGGCAGTACCTTGTGCCGCTGATGCCACAGTCATCAGAATAATCGCCGGTGCAACGTAATTGACGTACTCGGCTCGGCCGCCACCGCCTGGGCCGAGGCCGTTCCCGAGCGTTCCGCCGAGCACGTAGACGAACAGCAGTAGGAAAACGACTGGCATTCCGACGAGCATCACCGTCATCGACGGATATCGAAGGATGTGTCGAATGCTGCGACGCAGCATGGTTTTCGAGTCCTGATAGGCAAGCGTCATGGTGGTCATCGCGCGTCGGTCCTTTCGGTGGCGGTCAGAGTCAGGAACACGTCGTCCAGATCGGGTGTGTGCACGGAGAGTTCCTTGACGTCGATCGAGTGAGCGTCGAGTTGGTCGAGAAGAGAGCGCAGCGAGCGGACACCCCCGTCGCTGGGGACCTGGAGGACATAGGCGGCATCGTCACGTGAAGATTCGTCGAAAACAGCAGCAGCAGAATCGAGCTGATCTCGGTCGAAGAAGTGAAGACGAATGTGGCCGCCGGGGATGTGCCGTTTGAGTTCCGCTGCCGTACCTTGGGCGACGATCCGTCCCTGATCGAGGACGGCGATGTGGTCGGCCAGTTGATCAGCTTCCTCGAGGTACTGGGTCGTGAGGAAGATGGTGACACCGCCCTCGACCAACTCCCGGATGATCTGCCACATGGTGCGTCGGCTCCGGGGGTCGAGGCCGGTGGTGGGCTCGTCCAGGAAGATGATCTCCGGTCGTCCGATCAACGTCATTGCCAGGTCGAGCCGTCGACGCATGCCGCCCGAGTAGGTCGACGCCAGCTTGTCCGCGGAGTCGATCAGATCGAACTTCTTCAGGAGTTCTTCAGTGCGCGTTCGACGTTCGTCCTTGCCGAGATGGTGCAGGTCGGCCATGAGGAGAAGGTTTTCCTCACCGGACAGATAGTCGTCGACCGCTGAGAACTGCCCGGTGACGCCGATGCGCGAACGCACCGCGTCGGGATCGTCGGAAGGGTTGCACCCGGCGATGCGGATGTTGCCGCCGTCTGCCGGAACGAGGGTCGAGAGAATTTCCACGATGGTGGTCTTGCCGGCGCCGTTGGGGCCGAGGAGCGCAAAGACGGTTCCGCGGTCGACGGAGATGTCGATTCCGTCCAGTACCGTCTTGTCGTCGTAGGCCTTCTTCAGGCCCGTCGCGGTGATGGCTGGTTTACGGGACATCAGCGTTCCTTTCGCTAGATCTTCTTGTTGGATTCTTCTCGGGGCTCCGAACGTCGAATGACGATGTCGCCGTAGCTGGTGTGCGCCCGGACGTCTACCCGGCGTTCGGTCGAAGCCGGTCCGTGCGTGGCATTCATCTGGTTGTCGACGCGACCGAAGGACGTGTGAGCGTCGAGTCGCGCGGCGGTTCCGGATCGAACACCGATATGGATTCGTCCGGCGGCCGTCTTTGCGGATACGACTCCACTCTCGATGGCCTCGAAGCGGATGTCGCCGTTGGCGGTTGCGGCGCTCGCATCGGATTCGGCGTGCTCCACGGCGACACTGCCGTTGGCGGTCTTCGCCTTCAGTGCGCCGGTGATCGTGCCGATGTTGATGTCGCCGTTGGAGTTCTTGACCTCCGCGTTGCCGTCGACGCGGCCGATGCGGATGCTTCCGGACCCGGTGCTCGTGTCGATGTCACCGGCCACGTGCTCGACGATGATCGCGCCGGCCCCGGTGCTGACGTTGAGCGGCCCGGTGGTTTCCAGTGTGCAATCGCCCGCGGAAACCTTCACCCGTGATCGTCCGAGAGTGCCTTCGCTACGGAGGCTGGCAACTGCAGCAGTGCCTTCGAGTTCCGAGCCGGAGGGAAGCTGAACGGAGATGTCCACAGATCCTGTCTTCCCGAAGATGCCGAGGCCGCGCTGTTTCGGAGTCTTGATCTGCAGCCGGCCACCTGCGAATTCGACGCGCGTTTGTTCGGCGACTCGAACGTCGACCTCGCGAGACGAGTTGCTGGGCAACACTTCCACGACAGTGTCGTTGCGGTTGCTCGCCGTGATCCGGATGTGTGCGACTGCCACGTCGAAGTTCAAGGTGATGGGGTCAGGTGTGCTGAATGTAGGCATGGTGATACTCCCGATGAGGTTGTCTCGGTTGATGAAAGAGGGTGGTGCGAAAGATGAAGCCGGTGTCAGTGCACCCAGCCGCTGAAGCTTTCGGAACCTTGGGACGTGCGCTGTCTCGGAGTGCTTCTGTTCGCGCCGCCTTCCAGAGCCGTTGCAGCCGAGCGAACCAGCCACGCGTTGACGGAGATCCCGGCTTCCCGGGCCGCCGCCTCGATCCGGTCTTTGAGGTCTTGCCCCAGCCGCAGGTTGATTCGAGTCATCGAGGCGTCGTCGGACTCCGTGACGGGGCGCGGTGCCGGAGTCGGTTCCTCTTCGACGAGGGCCGGAGCCGGTTCACTGATGGCTGGTGCCACCACGAATTCGGGTTCGCGACCCCGCAGGCGCAGGTCCACCGAACCCGGGGCGAGGTCACGCGTGATCTCGGCGGCTGCCGCAGACAATGCGTCGAGAAGGGTGAGTCGCACTGCTGATTCCAGCGGTGCGGTCAAACGATCGGCGAGTGCCTTTGCGTCTTCTCCGCCTGCTTCGGCCGCCACCGCGAGTTCGTGGCGAAGGTTGTCTACGTACGGTGTCAAGTCCATGGCATCACTATGGCACCACTTTGGTGCCACCGCAATAGTTTGGTGGCACATTCGTGTGAATTTGGTGAGAATTGCCAGGTCATCGGGGTGGCTGGCGATTCGGTTCGCGGCAGGCTGGCACACTCGTAAGGGTGAGTCCTGCCGAATCGAACCGCCGACGCCGCATCGTGCTCTGGATTGCCGGGGTGCTCGGCGTCGTGATCGTGGTTGGGGTGGTGGTCGTCGCGGGCGCACCATCGCGGTACCTGCCCTGGGACACGGCTGAGTTCCCGGCGGTGGACGCGAGTGCGCTCACGTCTGATCAAGGTCGGGTGCTCGAGCTACTGCAATCCGAGCATGAGCAGGACCGTCCGGGCACCTTCTATTCCGACGGCATCGACGAAGAGTGGTGCGCCGACTTCGTCAGCTGGATCATGAGGGAAGCGGGTCGACCGTTGTCCAACCCGAACTCCGGAAGTTGGCGCATCCCGGGGGTGTACACCTTGCAGGAGTATTACCAAGGGATCGGCGCGTACGCCGAGAACGGCAGCGGGTACACCCCGAATGTGGGTGATGTGGTGATCTACGACAGTTCGAGATGGGTCGGTCAGCACACCAACATCGTTGTGGCAGTGGACGGCAACTCTGCGATCACGGTTGGCGGCAACGAGTTCGGCAAGGTGCGGGTTCATGATCTGGACTGGCAATCCGACTCTGCCGTCGTGGGATTCGGAAAACTTCACCCCTGATCGTTGCTCTTCGGAGACAAGGCGAACCACCGCGCCGACGCACGTGCCTCGTCGCCTGCGTCGATGTGCAGCGTGTTCGTGCCGGTTCGCACGCTCACCTGCTCACCTCTCTTGATGGGCTGGGTGTACTCGAGGATCGCGCGAAAGGGCCCGCTTCGTAATCTGTCGGGCAGTGCATCTTCCACGGGCTGCCAGTAGATTGCGTTGTTCACGTGATCGAAGGGGTCGAAATCGCTCGAGCGCAACGGGAACGGCGTATCCGCTGACGGCGTCGTGTCCGGGGTCGGGTCGATCCACCGACGCCAGTGAAGATGCTGGTCCACGGCCGTCGATGCCAGGGCAGCGGTGAACTTCTCACTGATGGATGCCGGCATTCCCGTCTTCGGGTCGATGTTGATCCAGAACGCCTCGGTTTCGATCAACCCGCCGCCATCGGATCTGATGCGAACTCGCATCGAACACCACTTGTTCGACAGGCCTGAACACCAGCGCTGCAGGTGAACTCGATCCGGCCAGACGACCGGTTCGAGTACATCGATCACCGTTCTTCGTACCATCCACAGCGGGTGTGTATCCATGGCGCCGCGGTCGACGAGATTGTCGAAGCCCGCGTCTTGGAGGTAGCGCGCGATCGCGTCGAGGCGCAGTTGTTTGTCGGTGTGGATGTCACCCGTACGCACCGGCCACGAGGCCTGGAAGATGCTTCCGGTTGTCGGTAGTTCGGCCATCGCTACGTGGTCGTCGACTTTTGTACGGTTCATCGGATGTGGGCTCCCGGTGTTCGCCTGGTTGGTGGCTTCACGCTTGCGTTACCCGATGGTGGGATCTTGAACCATCGGAGTTCATCGTTTTCTGAATCCAGTTTTCGATGTACTGTCGCACGTATGGATATCGAGGGCGTGGATGTGGTGACCAACGTGGCGGTGCTTGCGAGGTTCGGGCATGCACTGTCCGACGAGACTCGGACCCGGATACTGCTCGAACTGAAGACCGCCCCGCGGTATCCGTCCGACCTCGCTGAAACACTGGCTGTGACCAGGCAGAAGCTGTCCAACCATCTGGCGTGCCTGCGCGGTTGTGGCTTGGTGGTGGCCGTCCCGGAAGGGCGCCGGACCAGATACGAACTCGCCGATGTACATATCGGTCGGGCCCTCGACGACCTGCTCGGGGTCGTACTCGCGGTGGATCCGTCGTACTGCCCGGACAGCGAATCAGAGGGGTGCTGCTGATGGTTGCGCCCGTTGACGGTGTCGGGCTCTCGACTGACCGGCGTGCGCTCTTGTCGAGAAGAATTCGCATCTTCGTGGCGATCACGATCAGCTACAACGTCGTCGAAGCGATCATCGCGCTGGCGGAGGGCACACGGGTGTCGTCCGCAGCACTGTTCGGTTTCGGCCTCGATTCGGTGATCGAAGTGTCCTCGGCGGCAGCGGTTGCCTGGCAGTTCTCGGCGCCGGATCCGACGAGCCGTGAGAAGACGGCACTGCGAGTGATCGCATTCTCGTTCTTCGGGCTCGCTGCGTACGTCTCGTTCGACGCGATTCGGTCGCTGTTCGGTCTGGGTGAAGCTCGGCACACGAGTGTCGGAATAGTATTGGCTGCAGTGAGTTTGGCGATCATGCCGGCTCTGTCCTATGCGCAACGCCGAGCAGGTCGGGAGTTGGGTTCGCTGTCGGCGGTCGCGGATTCGAAGCAGACGCTCCTCTGTACCTACCTTTCTGCGGTCTTGCTGGTCGGTTTGCTGCTCAACTCGGTGCTCGGCTGGTCGTGGGCGGACCCGATTGCGGCACTGGTGATCGCCGTCATCGCCGTGAAGGAAGGCATCAACGCGTGGAAGGGTGATCCGTGCTGCCCGGTTGTGGCTGTGCCCGAGAGCGGTGACGAGTGCGACTGCTGCTGAGTGAACACAGGTGTTGTCGAGTGAGCACTCGCTGCGGTGCGTCAGAGCGGGTGTTCACTCGATGAAAGGCGTGCCGACTTCTGCGCGGCCCTTGATGTGCGCGGCGCGTTGCTCGAGAAGGCGCCGCAGATACGGGCCGACAGCCAACCTCAGTGCCAGGTGTCCGAGCACTCCGAAGGGAGCCGTAACCGTGAAGCGGTCATGCATCCGCGTCCACCCATCCGGCTGAACGTCGAAGACGTGCTCGTGCCGCATTGCGGCAAACGGGCCGCGGACCTGCTCGTCTGTGAACGAGTACGGACGGTTGTACTGCGTGATCCGGCTTGTCATCGAGAATCTCCACCCGAGATGCCGAGCAGTGAACGACACCTCGTCGCCCTCTCCCAGCTTCGATCTACCCGTACTCGTGACTGCCACCTCATCTGTTGCGCGGAGCGAGGCCGAGTGTTCGTCCATGTCGAGTTCGAGATCGAAGATCACCGCCGGTGGAGCATAGATATCGGTGATCACGACTACGGTGTGTTGCACAGTGCCAGTCTGCCAACATTGGTTTGCGATCCCGGCAAGCGGGTACGGGTCGGTGACCTGCGGTTCATCCGCGACGGGTGATGTTTTCGCCTTCCAGCCCCTCGAGACTGAGTAAGGGAAGTGCATTCTGTCGAAAGGAACGCTGATGACTGCTCCACCGCGGGAACCCGCGAATCACCCTGTCCGGCAGGGTTTCGCGGTAGGTACGACGTTTGCAGCAGCAATTCTGCTGCTCACCGCAGGCATTGTCGCTCTGCTTCAGGGCATCGCGGCCGTTGCCGACAACAATCTGTTTGTCGTGGGTATCAACTACACGTACAAGTTCGACATCACGACGTGGGGTTGGATCCACATCATCTTGGGCATCATCGGGATCGTGGTGGCCCTCGGCCTCTTCACCGGTGCAGTGTGGGCCAGGGCGGCGGCAATCGTCATTGCGTCGCTCTCGATCATCGCCAACTTCTTGTGGATGCCGTATTACCCACTGTGGTCGATCCTGGTCATCGCGCTCGATGTCGTTGTGATCTGGGCGGTCGCGACCTGGGACAGGGACAGAGTCTAGGCACCGAACAACCCGAGAGCAGTTGGTCCCGACCGAGTCGACTCGGTCGGGACCATCGCTCGTGCGTGGGACATTTCGACAGGGTGTGGCTCGGATCAGTCTGGTAGTCGACGCATTTCGGCGACGGTCAGGCCGAGGGAATCGAGACGGGCCATGATGCTCCGCATAGCCGTGTGGTCCGCGACGGGTCCGTACAAACTGGTGAACCCGCCGGCCGCACTGGCGACACTGAGTTCAGGAAATGCGGCCTTGACGCGGTCCGACACTTCGCCGTCGATGAGGAATTGATACCGAGTGGGAGCATTCATCAGTATCCGCTCCATTTCGTAGGGCCATGAGGTTCGAGAAGGCGCCGCTCCGAGCCTCGAAATCGCATGTCGTCAAGTGCAATCGGCGTCGCTGCCCGATCCAGGACTCCGCATCCGTGGGATCCAGTCTTACTCGCGTACGCGCTCGGGGCGTCATCCCCTACGGGTGAATGTCGTCGCGGGTCCGTTCATCCCTTTTGTGTGAGGCTCCGCAGAGTCGCCACCCCTAGTGTCGACCGGGAGAGAGAAGAGGTCGGCATGGGATCTGTCATCGGGGATCTGTTACCCCTCGCGGTCGGCGTTGCGGTATCGCCGATCCCGATCATTGCGGCAATCTTGATGTTGTTGTCCAAGCGTGCCGGCAGCACGAGCGTCGGGTTCGCGCTGGGCTGGATACTGGGAATCGTCGTCGCCACCGTGATCTTCGTGCTTCTGTCCAGCAAGCTCGGTGACTCCGAAGGTGATCCGTCAGCGACAGTGTCGTGGATCAAGCTGGCGTTGGGTGTATTGCTTCTTGCGTTCGGAGTCAAGCAATGGCGCGGACGCGGAGGCGAGCACGAAACCCCGAAGTGGATGCACGCCATCGATGACATGACCGCTGTCAAAGGCCTCGGCTTGGGCTTCGCTCTGGCTGCGATCAATCCGAAGAATCTGATGATGTGTATCGCGGCCGGAATCTCGATCGGATCCGCGTCATTGGGCTCCGGAGAAGTTGTTGTCGCCATTCTGGTTTTCACGATCATCGCGGCCTGCACAGTGTGCGTGCCCGTGATCGGCTACCTCGTTGCCGCGGAGCGACTGCGTGGTCCGCTGGCCAAGCTGAAGGTGTGGTTGCAGGACAACAACGCCACGGTGATGAGTGTGTTGATCCTGGTTATCGGTGTTGTTCTCATCGGCAAGGGCATCGGCGGTCTCTGACAACTGGAGGTAGTTATGGGATCGCTGCTACTGCAACAGATCCCGCTGGCGCTCGGGATCATCATGAGCCCGCTGGCGGTTGTCGCCGTTGTGGCCGTACTCTTTTCCGAACGAGCGCGTATCAACAGCATTGCGTACCTGATCGGGTGGTATCTCGGAATAGTTGTCGCGCTGGCCGGTTCGTACGTCATCTTGACCGCACTCCAGGTTCATCAGCGCACACACCCTCCGCTGTGGGTGCCCATCATCCATCTCGTTCTCGGGGCAACTCTGCTGGCGGGTGCCTGGTTCGTCTACTCACGCAGTCGTCGCGGGGTTCAGGCGATGGCGGCTGCAGTTGCCCCTGGCGACGTTGTGGCTGCGGCCCCTCAGCTACCGAAGATGCTGCAATCGGTTGAGCACTTCCAACCAACGCGATCCGGTGTGCTCGGTTTCGCGCTGTTCGTTCTCAACCCCATCGACATGTCGTGTGCCATCGCAGCAGCGATGAACCTTCGTCTCAGCACCGTGGCACCGACGTCGCAGATCGTCTCGGCCGTGATCTTCTCGCTGGTGTCCGTGACCTCGGTCGCGGTACCTGTTGCCCTCCTGCTGATCAAGAAGGACGAGGCAACCGAACCGCTGCTGAAGATCCGCACCTGGATAGCCACCAACACGCACTTGCTGAACGTCGGGCTCCTCGTCCTGATCGCGGCGATGCAGATCAGTAAAGGGGTGCAAGGACTATGAGTGCTCCGCACACGCGGACCTGGTGGGTCTTCGGATCGTTGTCCGACTATCAACGTGCTTGGCTTCGCCCCGACATCATTGCGGGCCTTACGGTGTGGGCTGTCCTTGTTCCGGAAGCGCTCGCGTACGCCACCATCGCCGGAGTTCCGCCGGTGGTCGGGCTTTATGCTGCGGTTCCGTCATTGATTCTGTACGCAGCAGCCGGCAGTTCGCGCCATCTGATCGTCGGGCCGATGTCGGCGACCGCAGCGTTGTCCGCGGCGATGATCGCGCCATTGGCTTCAGGAAACGACGGCCGATTCATCGCGCTGTCGGCGGCATTGGCGATCGTGACCGGGCTCGTCGGATTGCTCGCAGGTTTCATGCGCCTCGGATTCATCGCGTCCTTCATCTCCGAGCCGGTTCTCAAGGGATTCATCGTCGGTCTGGCGCTCACGATCATCATCGGTCAAGTACCCAAACTCCTGGGCGTTGACAAGGGTGAGGGAAACTTCTTCGTCCAGACGTGGACAGTGGTGAAGGAACTGGGTGAGGTCGACCTACCGACCGTGATCATCGGATTGCTCAGCCTGGCAATGGTCCTGGGCGTCAAGCGATGGCTTCCGCTCGTACCGGGTTCGCTCCTCGTCGTGCTGCTGGGCATTACCGCAGTAGCGTTGTTCGGCCTCGACGATCGTGGCATCGACATTGTCGGACACATCGACTCGGGCCTGCCGTCGATGGGCCTGCCGAACGGTGTGGGAGCTGAGGACTACCTCGACCTGGTCGGACCGGCGGTCGGCGTTCTGCTCATCGGTTTCGCCGAAGGTCTTGGCGCTGCAAAGACATACGCGGCCAAGGCCGGCTACACCATCGACGCCAATCGTGAACTGGCAGGACTGGGTGCGGCCAATCTCGGATCGGGTCTCTGCTCGGGAATGGTGGTCAACGGCAGCCTGTCGAAGACCGCCGTCAACGGAGGAGCGGGCGCCAAATCTCAGGTCAGCGGACTGGTGGTCGCGGCACTGACGCTGGTGACACTGCTGTTTCTCACTGGCCTGTTCGAGAAGTTGCCAGAGGCGACGCTCTCGGCTGTGGTCATCGCAGCAGTGATCGAACTGGTCGATTTCTCCTCTCTCGCAGCGCTGTACCGGGTGTGGACGAAGAGGTTGGGCAGTATCTACGGGCACGCTGCCCGGGCCGATTTCGCCGCGGCGATCGCGGCGATGTTCGGGGTTCTCCTCTTCGACACGTTGCCCGGTCTGATCATCGGAATCGCCGTCTCGATGTTGCTGCTCCTGTATCGAGTCTCCAAACCGCACGTGGCTGCTCTGGCCAAGGACGGCACGCGCTGGGTCGACATCAGTGGGCATCCTGATCTGAAGACACTCGACGGCGTCGTAGTGGTCAGGGTCGAAGCGGGGATGTTCTTCGCCAATGCCGATCACGTGCGTGATCAGATCACCGGTCTGGTGACCGCCGGCACCACCATGGTCGTTCTCGACGCCGAGACGTCACCGTTCATCGACGTCAGCGCTGCGCAGATGTTGGCTCAGCTTCGAGATTCGTTGGCACGCAGGAATGTGAGCTTCCGAGTGGCACGCGACATCGGGCAGTTCCGCGACGTTCTGTCCGGTGCCGACCAGGGCGCGCTGAAGGTCGACGTCTATCCGACCGTCTCGCAAGCGCTTGCAGGTCGAGACAACACCTCAGCGTGATGTCCGTAGCCAGATTCCCAGGGGACCGGAATCTTTGGCCACTGATCCGACGATCGACGACGCGACAACCACGATGGCCGAGAAGATGAACAGCCAGCCGATGACGGTGAACATCACGCCCAGAAGACCGAACTCGTCCTGCGACGTCTTTGTCATTCGGGGGAGGAAAAGAGTGCCGGCCACGTGCAGTCCGGTCAGGCCCGTCGCGGTGAGCAATCCTGACCCGACGCACATTCGAGTGGTCATGCGATTGGCCGTCAGCAGCATGGGCACGGCTGTCCACACGAGTGCCCACACGACGTAGACCGCTGTGAATTCCAGGACTCTGCCCACTCCCGGAACACCATTCAGTTCACGGCACAGGGCCGCACCGACCACCGACGCGGCCACGACGCACACTACCGCGAACCACCGCCACGCCTGACGGAGTGTCGCCGTCGGCACGCTCCAGATCCGTCCGTACATCCGGCCGAGAGCGCGAGCGTAGGACGTGGAACTGATCAGCAGCATGAGCAAGCCGACAATCCCGAACGCTGCCGCGGTAGAGGTACTGGTCAATACGGTGTCGGGGAGTTGGACGCCGAGGTCGTCTTTGGCGGCATCAGCCAACGGCTTCAGCTTCTCCAAGGTCGACGCTGCAATCATGACCGGGAGCAATGACGTAAAGGCCTGGGCCGCCAAAGTCATGGCGCTGTCCACGAGCCCGACTTCGAAGACCCCGATGGTTGCATCAGTCGCCAACCGTCGACTGGGTGTACGTCTCGCCCACACGGTCAATCGATCGCGCGTATCGGAATACAGCTTCGGGGGCATGGAAGCAGTCTTGCTCAGATGAGTCCGCCGCGTCGCGCAGCCTTGAGCGCGTCGCGTCGGTTGCTCACTTCCAACTTGCGATAGATCCCGCGAAGATGCGTCTTGATGGTGTTGACGGAAAGGAACAGCGTGTCGGCAATGGACTCGGTGGTGTCTCCGGAAGCCAGTTCACGGAGCACGGTGTATTCGCCTGGCGTGAGGATCGGTGCACTCACCAATTCTTGTGGGCGAATGCGGCTACGTACCTGTTCGGCAAATGCTTCCTGATCGCCGAAATGTCCACTGAACTCGTCGAACACCGGCCGCAGGGATGCGCCGTAGTCGAGGAAGGGGCGTAGCAGGCTACCGGCTTCCGCGGCGCGTAGCGCTTTGTGGAGGGAGCGAAACGACTTGCGCTCGTGACCTGTTGCAGCGTGGATCCCGGCTTCGAGTGTCCAGGCGTAGACGTGATGTGCGAGCAACGGGATTTCGGAGGACCCGAGAGCTTCGGAAACTTCGACGAGTGCTTCCGCGAACTTGTTGGACGAGAAGGCGACGGCACCCCGCGCGAGATGTATCTCCGACGTTTCTCCGAATTGATCGGCTGCGTCACGCACGAGTCTCGCTGCCCATTCCACTTCGCCGACGGAAAGGCATGCGTGGACGACGGGTGGTAGAAGAGCCAAGGTCGCGAACGCGAAGGTACGTAATTCGATCGCGCTGAGCATCGCGTCGCGGACATCGGCGGCGGTCGAGCGTCGGTCGGTCGAGCCGTCGAGACTGTGAAGGCCGAAGGTTACGACGGAGTGCCACCCGAACACCGGCGCGCTGGCGCCGAGAACGTCTGTGCTCCGGTAGTTTCCGATTGTCGGGATGCGGTACGGGAGTTCGCTCGAAGCACAGAGATATGTGGCAAAGGCGGCCACCGACGCGGACAACTCGTACTCCGCAGTCGTCGTGATGCGATGTTCGACTGCGTAGTCGAGAGCGTAGACGGAGTGAGCCCTCATCGCCCCGATGTCTCCGCTGAGAGAAGCTACGTAGCCGAGTCCGGTCAGCGACTTCAAGACGAATCGCGCCCTGCTCCGTATTGTCCCGAGTGCGACGGCTTGAGTGTATTCGACAGTCGCCCTGTCGAACTCACGTCGCAGTAAGTGTGCCGTCGCCAATTCCATGTGTGCGTAGGCTTCGATGTCGGAGTGGGTGCTTTTCTGACGCCGCTCCAGACGTGCCGCCAGCGGCTCGTTGTCGGAAGTCGCCGTAACGCAGGAGATTTCCAGGCTCATCGCCAGGAACAAAGGATCTTCTGCAATCGGTGGATGAGTTGCCTCGAGAAGATCGAGGCACGTAGTCGCCGAGGTCACGTCACCGGAATGGAGGGCCGCCGCCGCCAGCACCAGTCGGGTGATCGGGGATTCCGAAACCTGCGTCGACACCGATTCCAGGACTCGCACGACGTCCCCGCAGTGCCCGTCGAGTACGAGGCCCAGCCCGCAGCGTTCGAGAAACGCGAGAATGCGGCATGGGTCTCCGATCGACACCTCGAGTTCGAGCGCCTCGAGTTCGAAGTGATTGCTTTCGAACCAGGTTGCTGCTCGCAGGTGTACGCGGTTTCTCTCGACGTGATCGACGCGACGGAACTCTGCCCGAAGGTGCTCGCGCAAGAGAGGGTGATAGCTGAACCACGTTGTGTGGTCGGCGGAATCGGTACGGGTCACGGGGAAGTTGAACTGAATCAGCGAGTCGATCTCGGATCGAGCGTTCGAGTCCGTCAGAGTTTCCGCCAGTTGGGCGGAGAAAGAATCGACCACCGATGTTCGCAACATGAACGAGGTGACATGTTCGGGCAAGGACGTCAGTACCTCGTCGACGAGAAAGTCGGCGATCGGGCGGGGTGTGTGCGTGAACTCGTCCAGTGCATCGCCGATGTCACTGCGGCCGGCCAGAAACGCGGCGGTCAGGCGAACGACGGCGCCCCACCCCTTGGTGAAGTTCTCGACGATTGCGAGTTCGTCGTCGCGCAGCGTGATGTCGTACTCGCCGAATATCGCGGTGATCTCGGAGCGATCGAAAGCGAGATCGGTGGATGCAAAGCGGGTGAGTCGGCCGTCGAGAGCCAGACGATGCCACGTGAGCGGTGGTTCGTAGCGGGCGGCAACGATAATCGACAGGTTGCCCGGGGTCTGTGTGAGTATCCGATCGAGGAGACCGATCGACATCGGATCGTGGAGGGTGTGAACGTCGTCGAGGATCAACGTTGTTCGGCGCTCGTGCGTTTCGAGGGTTTCCGCAAAGTGCGCGAGCCACTGCTCGACGGGCGGCCTGGATCCGGTCTGCACGGGGAGCCTCTGGCCGGCCGCATCGCCGGAGGTCGCGATCGCCTCGGCGAGGGATTCACACAGTATCGACACGTTGTTGTCGCGCTCGGCCAATGTCAGCCAGGCCAGCGCAACATCAGGGGAGGCTCGAGAATATTCGCGAGCCCAATCGGCCAGAAGTAGGGTCTTCCCCGCACCGGCCGGAGCCGAGAGCAACCCGACTGGCCCGGGGCCTGAGCCTTTGGTGGCAGTGGATGCGGTGAGTTTGTGGTGCAGGCGCGGACGCGCGACCAGTCCTTTCACGGCAGTTGGCGGGTGAAAACGACCGTTGAGTGCGGCGCCTGGCACGTGGGCTTGCCCGACGCGGTGAGACGCGTCGAGCGTTACTGCAGCGGCATCACGAAATGGGCTGCTCATCCGACTCCTGTTCGACTGGCTGCACTGGACGTGACCGTTGGATCGAAATTTTGAACGAGTTAGATGATGTGAAACTACCCAATTCGGACACCAAATAAGCGTCCAAGCCGAATATTCGGACCAAAGTCCCTGATTTAGCGAGTTTTGAGTTCGATCTCCACGAAGACAGCTTCCGCGCCTGACACGTTGGTGACGTCGTGTACCGTGCCGGCAGTTCCTTGGTATGGCTGACCAGGAGTTTGAGTCATCTCGCGGGTGGAACCATCGGCAGCGGACACGACGAATCGGCCGCCGGTGATCGGTACGACGATGTAGTCGTACTCATGTCGATGGCGGCCGGTGGCGCTGCCGTCGTTCGGAAAGCGCCACGACGTGACGCGCACGCGATCGTCGTCGAGGCTGATGGTCGGCTCTGCTGCGCTCATGTGCTCTACTGCTCCTTCGGTGTGACGCCATGCAGAAGTATGTCCGGCATTCGTTCGACGAGGGGCGCGGATTCGTCCTCGGGCATCAGCATTCTCAGTACCATCGTGCCGCCGACGATGAACAGCATCGTCGCCTGAGCGTCCCGCATCGCGTCGGCATCACCACCGCCCTGGTTCAGCATCTCTGCGAGCATGGCGATGCCGGGGCCACCGAACTCCGACCACAATGTCGACGGCAGGTCGCCGCGCTCTGCGAATGCGGAAAGCAGACCGGGCAGTGCGGCCTTCACCTCGGGTTTTGCAAAGAGTTCCAGGGTGTAGTTACACGAGGCCCGTACCCATTCGTCGGGGTCGGTGGCGTCTGCGACCGGCGGAGACTCGTCGACCCAGCCGAAGACTGCTTCGAAAACCAGGTGAGTCTTGGACGGCCATCGACGGTACAGGGCGGGCTTGCCGACGCCTGCGCGCTCCGAGATCGCCACCATCGTCGTCTTGTCCCAGCCGACCTCGGCAAGCAACTCGCGTGCCGCGGCCAGGGCTGAATCACCGATGGCGGGATCGCGGGGCCTTCCGCGTAGCCGTTCGGTGTCCTCGTCTGGGGTGACGCTGTCCGGGGTGACTTCTTCGAAATCCATTGTGAATAGCGTAACGCAGTGTTACGTTTCTCCATATTCGTAACACGGCGTTACGTTATCCCTCGGGTGCCCTGTGGAGGTGCGCGTCATGACTGAATTGCTCGAAGATTCGACCGTGGTAATTTCCGGCGTCGGAACCGGCTTGGGGCGTGAAATCGCTTTGGCTGCAGTCCGTGACGGGGCCAACGTAGTACTCGGCGCTAGAACCGAAGAGAATCTGAAATCCGTCTGCGAGGAGATCGATCCGACCGGCGCGCACGTCGCCTATTCGGTGACGGACATCGCCGATCCGGAGTCGTGCTCGCGCTTGATCGACACTGCCACCGAACGTTTCGGCCGGGTGGATGCGCTGGTCAACGTCGCGGCCAAGGAGGACGTGTTCGGTGGGCTCGAAGGGGCTGATCTGAGTGCCTGGAAGGCCATGTTGGATGTCAACGTCATCGGAACTCTCACTTTGACGCAGGCGGCGTTGCCGGAATTGAAGAAGCGCGGCGGCTCTGTCGTCATGATCGGGTCGCAGGCCATGTTTCATCCGCAGTTGCCCCAATCGGCATACGCGACGTCCAAGGGTGCGCTGTACGCAGCGATGTGGTCGCTGGCAAAAGAACTGGGACAGTATCGAATCCGTGTCAACACCGTAGTTCCCACGTGGATGTGGGGACCGCCGGTACAGCTCTACGTGGGCCTCGCGGCGGCCGACCGTCGGGTCCCAGAGGAAGACATCATCGCCGAGATCAGCAAGAACATGCCGCTCGGTGAAATCCCGGCAGACGACGACGTAGCGGATGCCGTGGTCTTCTTCGCGTCCAATCGCGCGCGAATGTTGACCGGGCAGACGCTGTTCGTCAACGGCGGCGAGTTCTTCCGCTGATCGTCGATACACCATCTGTTGACTCTGCTCTGGAAAGGACTGCACTGCAATGAAACACAAGGTCATCGTCTGGGGAACGGGCGTCGTGGGGAAGTTGGTCATCCGCGAACTGCTCGATCATCCCGAATTCGAACTGGTCGGCGTGATCGTGCACAACCCGGAGAAGGACGGCGCCGACGTAGGCACACTCATCGGAGTCGAGCCGGTGGGGTTGGCCGCCACGATCGACAGTGAGGCAGCACTCGCCGTCGATGCCGATGCGGTTGCATACTTCGGTCCGACTGCGGAATTCGCCGTCGAGAACATCGCGAACATGTCGCGCTCCCTGCTGTCGGGCAAGCACGTCGTGTCGACGTCGATGACGCCGTTGGTCTACCCGCAGGTGTGCCCGAAAGAAATGCTGGAGGACCTCGAAAAGGCTTGTCGTGAAAGCGGAAAGTCGTGCTTCACCACGGGGATCGATCCTGGATTTGCCAACGATCTCTTCCCGATGACGCTCATGGGTGTCTGTGGCCGGGTGGACAGCGTCCGTGTACAGGAACTGCTGGACTACGCGAACTACGCCGGCGACTACAGCTCCACCATGGGAATCGGCGTGTCAGTCGATACGCCGGCGGTACTCGAAATTCCCGAGGTGCTGATCTTCGCGTGGGGTCACACCATTCCGATGATCGCCGACGCAGTCGGAGTCAAGTTGGACCGCATAGACACCGTGTACGAGAAGTGGGCGGCCACCGAGCCGATCACATATCCGTTCGGTGTCATCGAACCCGGTCAATGTGCCGCAGTGCGATTCGAGATCCGCGGTTGGGTGGGAGATGAGGCGAAGATCGTGATCGAGCACGTCAACCGCATCACCAACGACGCGGCAACACACTGGCCTAGAGCAACTTCCGTGGAGAACGACGTCTACCGCGTGATCATCAAAGGCAGTCCGGACATCACGCAGGAGACCGCGTTCCGTGGGGCGCTCGACGGTGATCCGATCACCGGAGGTTGCCTGGCGACTGGAATGCGAGCGATCAACGCCATTCCGATGCTCGACGACATCGAAGCCGGGCTCGTTTCAGCGCTGGATCTTCCCCTCATCGCCGGGCGAGGCACCATCCGATCATGAAGGTGCTCTTGACGGGAGCCTTCGGGAACATCGGTTCGCACGTTCTGACGGAGCTCGTGCGCAGGGGTCACGACGTTCGTTGTCTTGCGCTGGCAACTCCCGAGGATCGCAAGCGGGCGAGCGCCTTTCACGGGATCGAGACGATCTGGGGCGACATTCGTGACTACCAGACCGTCGAGGCCGCGGTGGCAGGGGTAGATGTCGTAGTTCACTTGGCCGCAGTCATTCCGCCTGCCAGTGAACTCGACGTTGCGGGTGCGGCGAAGGTCAATGTCGAGGGAACTCGTAACGTTGTCGCGGCAGCGCTGGCGCAGAGCGGTCCACCGAAAGTTCTCTTTGCGTCGACATTCGATGTTCACGGTCGAACGATGCATCGGAAACCGCCTCGTAGAGTGGATGATCCACTCGAGGCGACGGATGGTTACACCGCCCAGAAGATCGAAGCCGAACGCATAGTGCGAGAGTCCGGTCTGACGTGGTTCATCCCGCGGTTCGCCGACGTTCCGATCATCGGTGCACGTGGGGCCGATCCCATCATGTTCGAGATCGGCTTGGACAACAGGATCGAGGTGCTGCACCCAGATGATGCGGCCGTCGCTCTCGCCAACGCACTGGAGACGCCGCAGGTGTGGGGCCGGGTGCTGTTTGTCGGTGGTGGTGAGTCATGTCAGGTGACCTACCGCGACTATCTGGCGAGGATGCTGCGCGCCATGGGGTTGGAACCGTTGCCCGAGAGAGCCTTCAGCGGCAAGGAGTACGTGACCGACTGGGTGGATACCGAAGAGAGCCAGCGGTTGTTGCGGTATCAAAGCCGTAGCTTCGACGACATCACCGCCGACATCGCAGCCACGCTCGGCTGGAAACGGTGGATCATTCCGGCGATCAAACCGGTGGTGAGACGGTCGATGTTGAAGATGTCGCCCTATCTGTGATTCTCGGGCCATTCGGTCGCCTGTGGAAGACTGGTTCCATGAAGCGGATGTCGAGAGCTGTCCTCGCAGGCGGAATAATCGCAGCGTCGGTGACCGGGGCCCTGGCGGGTTGCAGTTCTTCCGACACCTCGGTGGCGCCGACCACCGCGTCGTCGTCAGCGACGTCACCGCCTGCAGAGGTAAAACCACCATCGACGCCGGAATCCGAACGGGCACTCTTCGATGCGGTGGACCGCAATGATCCGGCAGCGATCACCGCGGCCCTGGCTTCGGGCGCGAACATCGAAGCTCGCCGCGAGGGCGAACGGACTCCACTCGTCGAGGCCACCAAGAACGACGCTGTCGCCGCGGCTTCTACGTTGATTCTTGCCGGAGCAGACGTGAACGCGAAGGATTCCATGCAGGATTCGGCCTTCCTGTATTCCGGAGCCGAGGGTTTGAACGAGATTCTGGCGCTCACGCTCGCCCACGGCGCGGACGTCGACAGCGTGAACCGTTACGGCGGTACGGCGCTGATTCCCGCGAGTGAACACGCGCATGTCGAGAGCGTCCGGATGCTGATCGCTGCCGGGGTTCCGGTCAATCACGTCAACGATCCCGGGTGGACGGCGCTACTCGAAGCCGTTGTGTACGGCGATGGTTCGGCACGCTATATCGACGTGATCACTCAGCTTCTCGACGCGGGGGCAGATCCCTCGATCCGGGATGCATCGGGGAAGACCGCGTTGGACAATGCCGAAAGTCGTGGTCAGTCGGACGTTGTGGCGCTGCTTCAATCGCGGAGCTGACGCCAACGAGTCGGGCTCAGCCCGTAGGCCTGTCGAAAGCGTCGGCTGAAGTGTCCGGCGTCGACAAACCCCGCCCGGTGCGCAACGGTCGCGATCGGCAGATCGACGGTAGCGGGTCGAGCCAGTTCGTCCCGAGCCTTCTGCAGGCGCTGGGTGATGATCCACTGTTCGATCCGAAATCCGTTGTCCGAGCAGATCTTGTACAGCTGTCGCAGTGAGATGTTGTGGGCGTGAGCAATTCGTGCGGGATTCAGTGTCGGATCGTGAAGGTGTTCACGGATGTATCGACGGATCGAAGTCATGGCAAGGGCCGATCTCGGAGCGGATGCGTCAGGATTCGCATGTGCGATCGAAGTGACCAAAGCACGTGCGAGTTCGATCGAGGCCTCGCCCAATTGTTCGGCGGCAGGATCGGTCTCCAACAGAGCGGCGATGCGGAACAATTCACGAACGTGCGCGATCATCACGGGGTACAGATTGCTGTGATGAGGCCGGGTAGCTGCGTCCCGCACGGTGTCGATCGGCAGTCCCAGCCGATCCATCGGAACGTAGAGGCATTGGGAAGCGCCCGTTCCCGTCCAGGAGAAATCGTAGGTCGACGTCAAGTCCGTCATCAACAGTTCACCGGCGGGCACTCTGCGTTGTTCGTCGTGCTGATCTAGATGGCCGATCCCGCTCTCCTGCAGGGCAATCGCAAGGACGGGCATCGACGCGGACCGGACGTGACGTGGTGTTCGGGTCAACCGCATACCGGTCGACTCGGAGCGGAACAGTGATGCTGCACCGAGGTTCCACACGTTCATTCTCGCGCTCACCCGTTCCGGGTTCTCCAAGTGGATTGCGCACGGAACCGAGGCACGACCCATCGCGTCGACAAAGGCGTCCGCGCGTTGGTCAGGCTCCAACACGGAAGTATCCAGGAGCAAAGCCATGCAGCCCTGATACCCCGCGATGCGGACGCTCAACCAGAAGTTGTGCAGTGTGAGCTCAAAAGTCTGCACGGACAGTCACGTCCGTCGCACCAGGTATTTCTAGGATCGAAACGGGCGTGTCCCGGCTTACCGCAGTTTCTCGCTTTTCGACGAGAGTGAAGGAAACGCATGAAGATCTCACGTGTATTCACCGCAGTTCTGGCGTTACTCATGACAGTCGCGGCTGGAGTGATCTTCGGCTCCGGCGCTGCGGTGGCGAGCCCCAAGCCAACCGTCGTTCTCGTCCACGGCGCTTTTGCCGACGCGACCAGTTGGGACGGCGTTGCCGCCGACCTACGCTCGCGTGGCTACCGCGTCGTGGCGCCGGACAATCCTCTACGCGGGCCCGCTTACGACGCGTCCGTGATCGAGAAGACCGTGGCGGACATCGACGGACCTGTCGTGCTCGTCGGTCACTCGTACGGCGGCGCGGTGATCACCAATGTTCACGACCCGAAGGTGCAGTCGTTGGTGTACATCGCGGCGTTTGCTCCGGTTCAGGGTGAGCCGGTGCAGATCACGATCGATCCCATCAGGTTTCCTGGCAGCCAATTGCTTCCTCCGGCTCTGGGATTGAAGATCGTCGACGATCCTCACGCGATCGGCGGGAAGAACGTCGACGGCTACGTCACGGACGAGTATTTCCATTCCGTCTTCGCTCAGGATGTTTCCGACGAGACAGCGGCAACGATGTTGGCGCATCAGAAGTCTGCGGCTTTGTGGGCGAACCTCGAGCTCGGCGGGCCACCGTCGTGGGCGAACACACCGAGCTGGTATCTGGTTGCCGGTGAGGATCGCGTGATCCCCGCATCGGCGCAGCGGTTCATGGCAAACCGGATGGGCGCGAACACCAGCGAACTCCCGACCTCCCATGCCTCGCTGGTCTCACAGCCAGGGGCAGTGGCAGACGTGATCGTGGCGGCCGCTCACGGGTGAGTGTGCGACCGCCACGAAAGTAGAACAGGGTCAGGCGGAAACGATTACCGAGGAGCCGTGTCCGAACAGACCTTGGTTGGCGGTGATACCGATGCGGGCGCCTTCGACCTGACGGCCTTCGGCCTGTCCACGAAGCTGCCAAGTGAGCTCGCACACCTGCGCAAGTGCCTGTGCGGGAACGGCTTCGCCGAAGCACGCGAGACCACCGGACGGATTGACCGGGATGCGGCCTCCGATACTGGTGTCACCCGCACGCAGGAGGTGCTCGGCCTCGCCCCGCTTGCAGAGGGCAAGGTCTTCGATCCAGTCCAGTTCCACGGAGGTAGCGAGGTCGTAGACTTCGGCGACGTCGACGTCTTCGGGAGAGATCCCGGCTTCTTCGTATGCGGCGTAGCCGATGGATTCCTTGAACGTGCGCTCCGGAGCGGGAACGGCGGAGCTGGAATCGGTGGAGAAGTTCGGCATGTCCATGATCGTCTGGGGGAACGTCGGCGTGACCGTCGAAATAGCCTTGATGCGAACAGGTTCCGCAATGCCCATCTTGCGGGCGTATTCCATCGACGTCAGCAAGATGGCAGCGCCGCCGTCGGACGTCGCGCAGATGTCGAGCAGGTGAAGGGGATTGGACACCACGGGGGAGGCCAACACGTTCTCGACGGTGACTTCCTTGCGGTAGCGCGCATTCGGATTGCCCAGCCCGTGCTTGGCGTTCTTGACCTTCACGTTGGCGAAGTCCTCCGCGGTGGCGCCGTAGAGGTCGATGCGACGACGCGCGTTGAGCGCGAAGTACGCCGGGTTGGTCATCCCCATGAGGCGGAAGCGCAGCCAGTCCGGGTCGTCCCAACGCTCACCGGCGACGGGAGCGAGGAAGCCCTTCGGCGTGGTGTCGGCGCCGACGACCAGGGCAACTTCGCTGAGGCCGGCCAGGATTCGTGCGCGAGCGGTGTCGAGTGCCTGGGCTCCCGTAGCACACGCGGCGTACGACGTGGCGACGCGAGCGCCGTTCCAGCCGAGTGCCTGGGCGAAGGTGGCTCCGGCGACGTATCCGCCGTACCCGTTGCGGACGGTCTCGCCGCCGACGATGAAGTCGACATCCTGCCAATTCACACCCGAATCGGCGAGCGCGGCGCGAGCGGCCGCAACGCCGTATTTCACGAACGACTGCCCCCACTTGCCCCAGGGGTGCATACCGACACCGAGTACTGCGACGTCCTTGCTCATGACTGCAACTCCTGATCAGCTGCGGCGACAGGCTTCCATCGCCACGTCGTACGTACTCCGGTTTCGTCGGTGTACAGCGGCTCGACAACCAATTCGACGGTATTGCCGACCTTGAGATCGTCGACGCCGAATCCGTCGGCCACCTGGCCGAGGATGACGATGCCCTCGGGCAGTTCGACTGCTGCGAGAGCAAAAGGCTCGTACGGATCCGAGCGCGGGATGTACGGCGGCGGGGGCTGGTACTGCGCGTCGGTGTACGACCAGACAGTGCCGCGGCGGGAGAGTTCCACGTCGTCGAACTCCTCGCTGAAGCAGCTCGGGTTCTTGCAGAACGTCGCCTCACGAGGGAAGGAAATGGTGCCGCAGGATTGGCACTTCGTGCCGATCAGAGCAGGTTCGTCGCCGGTGGTGAACCAACCCTCTACTGCAGGTGTCACACTCCCGTTCGGCGCCGGCGTTGCAGTCTCGCTCATGCAATCCTCATCTGGTTGGCGAGCCTGATCCGGGGATCGTGGCTCGCTGTGCCGCTTACTGGAACAGGTTGCAGTATTACACGATTTCGGCCGCTGGCGGGCATAAATTTTCGCTGAGTGGGACGTTGCCGGAACGCAGACGGCCCCGCCGGGCAGACGAGTCTGCAGGCGGGGCCGTGTGCGTGAAAGTAGCTGTTTACCTGTAGCGGATCAGCGAACGCGTACAGGTCGACCGAATCGACGCGTCGGTTTCACTCGGGCCGCAGCGTCGAGGATGGAGGTGATCTCGACCTGATCCAGAACCTTTTCGCGGGCACGATCGTGCGCAGCGCCGCGTTCCAGTTCCGCCTTGTCGATGGCGTGCCAGCCCTCGCGGTCGACGACGTCGGACTGTCGCGCCCGGACCAGACGATCGACTGCGGAGTCGTCTGCGACCGGGTTGGTCAGGCGTCCGTCGTTGAAGTCGTCGACGAGCATCCTGATCGTTTCCTGCGCGCAGGACTTGTTGGTGCCGATGAACCCACTCGGTCCGCGCTTGATCCAACCGGTCGCGTAGACCCCGGTGGCGGGATCACCGTTCGGAGCTTCGAGGACTCGGCCGTTCTCGTTCGGAATGACCGACGCACGCTCGTCGAACGGGACGCCGGGGATGGGCACTCCGCGGTAGCCGATCGAGGTGAGGACCAAGCCGGTATCAATGGTCTCGGTATCGCCGGTTGCTTCGATCTGCACGGTTCCGTTGGCGTCGACAAGAGCGTTGCGAGCGAACTCGATTCCGCTGACCTGATCGTCGCCGGTGATCGAGGTCGGTGTGAGCAGGTAGCGCAACGTGATGCGCTTGTTGCCGACGTCGACGTGATCGCGGTTCTTCAGGGCTTCGAGGAGACGCAACTTCTGCTCGACGGCATGCGGAAGCTCGCCGCGTTTTGCCAGTTCTTCGGTGGCCGAGTCGAGAACCATGTCGTCGGGTCCGACAGAGAGTTCGATGTCCGGCAGTGCCATCAGGCCGGTGAACTCGGGGACTGTGAACGCGGACTGCGCGATTCCGCGTCGACCCACGATGACAACTTCTTCGACGCGACTCTTTCGCAGAGCGGCGAGTGCGTGAGCGGAGATGTCGGTGCCCGCCAACTTCTCGGGATCGGCCGTCAGAATGCGAGCGACGTCGAGCGCGACGTTTCCGTTTCCGATGATGACCGCGCGGCGATGCGAGAGATCGAAGACGTCGTCGGCGTGATCGGGGTGTCCGTTGTACCAGGCCACGAAGTCGGTGGCCGAGGCCGTGCCAGGCAGATCAGCGCCCGGAATGCCGAGACCACGGTCGGACGAAGCGCCGACTGCGTAGAGCACCGCATGGTGATTTTCGAGCAGTTCGCTGTGCGAGATGTGCTTGCCGATCTCGACGTTGAGGTAGAACTCGAAACCCTTTTGTGCGGCGATCTTGTCGAACGAGCGAGTGACCTGCTTGGTCTTCTGATGGTCCGGAGCAACGCCGGCGCGAACCAAGCCGTAAGGCACAGGAAGGCGATCGAAGACATTGACCTGCACGTCAGGCTGAGTCAGCAACTCGTCCGCGGCGTACATCGCCGACGGTCCGGAACCGACGATCGCAACGCGCAACGGCGGTCGGCCCTTGTCGACGTGGGCTGCCGGGATGACCTTGGCGAGAAGCGGCCTGGGTCGCTCTTCCTTGTAGAAGTCCGCATTGATGGACAGGAAGACTCGCTGCGGGTCGGTCAGCTTCGACTCGGGGACGATGGCGTCGACCGGGCAGGCCGAGACGCATGCGCCACAGTCGACGCAGGCCTGCGGATCGATGTGCAGCATCTCGGCGGTGAGGAAGTCCGGCTCGTCCGGCGTCGGATGGATGCAGTTGACCGGGCAGGCGTAGACGCACGAGGCGTCGCTGCAACAGGACTGCGTGACTACGTGTGGCATGGCGCTATGAGTCCGATCTCGACTGTCCGGGAGCTACGCGGCGGCGTTGTGCGAGCTGCGGTGAGGTTCGCTACGGAAGCGTGATGCGCGGCCGTCCATCTTGCAGGCCTTCCACACCAGGCGCGAGGCACGGTTCATCAGGCCGGTGTCGGTGGCCAGCATGCGGACGTCACCGAAGTAGTTGCGCAGGGTCTGGCGCGACTCGGGCAGATCCCAGAACAGGTCCTTCTTCACGGACTTCGGGATGTCGAACTGCTTCCAGAAGGACTTCGGCGGGATGACGATGGCGTCACAGAGAATGCGCATGACGATCGGGAACAGCAGCGAGAGGACGAACCGGTTCGGGCGTGACATCAGCGGGATGCGACGGCTCAGAAGCTTGTGCGCGAACGAGATATGACGCGCTTCCTCGGCTACGTGGATGGCCATGACCGACTGCATGATCGGGTGAATCTGGCCGCCGGCGCGCAGGATGCTCTTCTGAATGTGGTCGATCGGCTCTTCACCGGCGAGGACACCGACGAAGAACAGTTCGGGGAACGGACCCGCAGCGAGGGGGATGAAGGGTGCAAGCATCTTCATCGGACGGCTCATCCCGGGAGCGTCGGCACCGATGCGGTTGACCATCTCCTGGAACATCATCGTGTGGTTGCACTCTTCGACCGACTCGTGCGTGCAGTAACGCGCCTCGGCCGAATCGTTGGGCAGCGAGAAGACGTACTGCATCATGCCGCGGATCAGAATGTTCTCGAACTGGAGACCGACCTTCGCGACATTGGCCTGGCGCCACATGCCGATTTCGATCTGCCTGGCCTCGGACTGCGACTGGTACCACGGGTGTGCGCCCAGCGGGTCAGTCTCGGCCGGGAGGATCCAGCGGCGATCGTTCGGGACGACGGCAAACTCGGGGGAGTCCCAGTCGATGTCGAGGTACGGGTCGAAGTGCTTGTGCACCGAGCCCTCGGACAGGAGTCGAAGCGTCTCGTTGTACGAGTCGTCGGATGCTTCTCCGCGCTTGTCGAGCGGCGATGTGAGCGTCATGGCGTCTCCTCTTCGTTTCGGTCACCGCTGGTATTTCTCGCGGTGTTCGGTGGAATCGAGGGCCGGTTGTGTGATCGCTGGCACTCGGTCTGGATTTAATGTAACCCGAGGTATCAGGAAAAGCTAGTGGCAGATACTCCTGAATCCCGACGAATTCTTGACACGGCCGAAACGGCGCCATAACTTACTTTTGAGTAATTTCCGCGGTGCGTCCGAAGTGGGCTGTTCAGGGACGGGTTCGCACCGAATCGCACGCGAAGATCGAACCGAGGCCGACGTGATCAGATCGATTCTCAGCAATCTTGCATTGAGACCTCCGACGCGTCTGCGCTCACTTGTTCCGTCTCGCGGCGTCACGCTTTCCGACAAGACCATCGTCCTGACGGGAGCCTCGTCGGGGATCGGTGAGGCGACAGCTCATCTTTTGGCTCGTCGGGGAGCCGAGATGATCCTGGTCGCGCGCGGTGAGGAAAACCTCGAACACGTACGGGACGAGATTCACCGCAGGGGAGGATGGGCACACATCGTGCCTGCGGACCTCTCCCGCGGTGAAGCCGTTGACGAACTCGCGGAGACGATCGCGGATCGATTCGGGTCGGTCGACATCCTCGTCAACAATGCGGGTCGCTCGATCCGGCGTACCGCGTTGGATTCGGTCGACCGATTCCATGACTACGAGCGCACCATGGCGCTGAACTACTTCGGGCCGACAAGATTGACGTTGCGGCTACTGCCCGCGATGCTCGAGGCGAAGTCCGGACACATCATCAACGTCGGAACCTGGGGAGTCACTGCGGGCGTGATGCCGAGGTTCAGTGCCTATCACGCGTCGAAGTCTGCTCTCAGTGCATTCGGCCGAAGCCTCGGCGCGGAATGTCACGGCACCGGTGTCGATGTCACCACAGTGCAGTTCCCACTCATACGAACACCGATGATCGCGCCGACGGCGGATTACGTGAGCCAGCCGGCGCTGACGGCCGATCAAGCTGCATCGTGGATCTTGAGGGCGATCAATACGCGTCCCGTCGAGCTGTATCCGCGGTACGCGGGGCTGTTACGAGCGATTGACGTTGTATCCCCTTCTGCCACTGACGCTCTCGTGCGAAGGGCCGGGATCTGAGGGGCTGGGATTTGAGGGGTTGGGATCTGACCAGAAACGTGCACCAGCACCGGGGCATGGTTCGTCCCCGGTGCTGATGTATTCGATTGTCGCGGTTCACGCCGCTGTGGGTGGGCTGTTCCCGCCGATCGGCTGTTGATACGGATCGATCGACATCGGTGGATAGAACACCGTTTTCCGATCCGGTCCGATCTCGACACGCCATTCCGTGTGGTGCATCGTCCGGTGGTGATGACCGCACAACAAGATCAGGTTGTCGAGATCTGTTGGGCCACCATCGTTCCAGTGAACAATATGATGGGCATCGCACCACCCCGACGGAGTCCCGCACCCCGGAAACGCACACCCACCATCACGAACCGCAAGAGCCCGCCGCTGCGGCACCGTTGCCGTTCTCGCTTCCTTACCGCAGTCGAGCGGAACACCATTCTCATCCAACAAAATCCGGGTGACCGTGCAGTCGCACGCCAACATCCGTGCGGTGTCGATACTGATCGGGCCCACCCAATCCGTCCACGCGAAACCCAGTTCCTGAGTCGACGGCAGTAGATCCTTCAACGCTTTGAGGTCGGTCATGTCTTTCGCGGACGCGGTGACCGTGATGTGCGGTTTCACTCCGCCTTCGATCGGACCCAACCCCGCCCGCTCGTACCGCCGCAGTAGTTCGCAGAACCCGTCCGCACGCCGTAATGCCGGAGTGCGGGTGTCTTTGACGCCGTCTTTCTCCGGTGTCGGCGCAGACAGGCTCGACAACAACGTGATCAGACGCGCCCCGTTCACCGCATCCAAATCACCCTTCACAGTGACCCGCCCGTACAGGCCTTTCGACGCGTAGAACTCGTTACGCTCCGAATCCTCACCCACCGGAACGCCGTCTTCGCGTTTGCCGTACTGCTTCTCGATCCGCCGGATCGCCGCCCGCACCGCATCACAATCAGCGATGTTCTTCGACGCCAACCCGAGCAAGATCCCGCGGGCCTTGTCCACATCCGCCAGGGTCATGTTCTTGGGTGGATGCTGACAGAACGACGCCACCTGCCGGGCTTTCAACGCATCCACGTCACCACGATGAAACGCATCCGCGACAACCGGTTCGAGCATCAACAACCGCGCCAACCCGACCAGCAGACTGCACTCACCGATCTCCAGATTCGTCGAACCATGCAACCACTGCGCGATCGCCCGAAAACCCTTCCCGCCGAGAACCTCCCGGGAAAACATCTCCACGATCAGCAACACCATCCGCGACTGCAACTCGTGCCGGACACGCACCAGATCCAGAACCTCACCCTTGAGGCCCTCGCCATCCAGCTGCCACGCATCCCGACTGTCCATGCAGCAATCATATTCGAACATAGTTTCGAATACAAGGGGTGGAGAACCGAAACTAGATGCTAATCAACAACTTTCGCATTCCAGGCGAAACGGGCAGGTTCTTGGGTCGCGGGAGTTGCCGCAACTCCGCCACCGATAAAGGGCCGGACAAGATCCAGCGGCAACGGGAAGACAACGGTGGAGTTGTTCTCGCTACCGATCTCGTGAAGTGTCTGTAGATATCGCAATTGCAGGGTGGTCGGATTGCGGCTGATCACCTCGGCCGCCTCGGCGAGCTTGGCCGAAGCCTGAAACTCTGCGTCGGCGTTGATGATCTTGGCTCGCCGCTCTCGTTCGGCCTCTGCTTGCCTGGCGATGGCGCGCTGCATGTTGGCCGGAATCTCGACGTCCTTGATCTCGACGGTCGTGACCTTGACTCCCCACGGCTCGGTCTGCTGATCGATTACCTTCTGCAAGTCCTCGTTGAGGCGTTCACGTTCGGAGAGCAGCGAGTCCAACTCAGCTTTACCGAGAATGGAGCGCAGTGTGGTCTGGGCGATCTGTGAGGTGGCGGCCAGAAAATCCTCGACCTCGACTATCGAACGGTCGGCGTCGACGACCCGAAAGTACGTGACGGCGGTGACCTTCACGGGGACGTTGTCGCGAGTGATCACTTCTTGGACCGGTATCTTCAGCGTGACGGTTCGCAGACTGACCCGCTCCATGCGATCGATCGCCGGCACCAAAATCACCAGACCAGGACCCTTCAAGGTGATCAGTCGACCGAGGCGGAACACCACCGCGCGCTCGTACTCGCGCAGAACTCTCACCGACATGCCCACAAGGACTGCAATCAGCACGACAAACACGGACAACACGACAAGCACGGTGGTCATAGCGGCAGCTCCCACGGTTCACGACGGCGCACTTTCAGAGTCAGGCCTCGAACCTGCTCTACGACGACGGATTCGCCCACGGCGGGCACAGAATCGTCGTACCCGAATTCCATTCGAGCACGCCATAATCCGCCGTCGAGCTCGACCTGACCCTGCGCACCGGTCCAACTGCGAACGGTCGCGTCCGAGCCGACAAGAGATTCCGTCCCCGTACGCACGGGAGCGCGGCGCGCGGTAAGCGCTTTTCGACTCGCTACCGCCACCACGCCCAGGCCGACTACCGCGACCCCCGCCGTCACCGGGATCGCGATCAATTGCCCGATACCGTCGGACGTGAAGAGCATCCACACGCCGGCACCGATCATGAGTGCTCCAAGCGCACCGAGCACCCCCGCGGTTGGGGCATGCGCCTCGACCACGATCAACAGGACGCCCAGCAGCAGGGCAACGACACCGATCGTCGTCATCACTCGTCTCCACGCTCGCGAGGACGCGGTCACGTCGCGTAGCCATTGTGCGATCGCGCCCTCGACTTCAACGGTAATCACGTTCGGCCGGATCTGCCACAAGCGCTTTCACATCACGTCAGAGAAGGACCTCACCGATCTGTCGTGCAGTCACCTTGGCAAGATCCGCGAGGAATGGAATCCGTTCGTCGATCATCAGCTCGACCGGACCACGAAGCCCGAGAGCGTAACGCACAGTGCCGGATCCATCGATTATCGGAATTCCGATTGTTCGGAAATCCGGGGTCAACTCCTCGTCGTTGAATCCGTATCCTCGCTCGCGAGTCAGTTCCAGTTCCCGGCGGATACCGGCAACATCGGTGATCGCACGCTGAGTGGTCGCTTCACGTGGCAGAGCAGCAAGTTCGAAGTCGTCGACATCGGACCAGGCCAGAAAGGCTTTCCCCAGTGCGCTCGCATGCAAGGGAAGGCGGACACCCTGCAGCACGTGCCCGTCGGCCTCGCGCCACCGACTGAATCCGAGCAACACCACCTCACTTCCGCTTCGCACTGCCAGGGAAGCGGATGCTCCTGTCGTCGCGGCCAATTGCTCCAAGTAGGGCTCGGACAGATAGATCCGATGCTGCCGGTAGGAGACCTGTCCGTAAGCCGCCAGCGCCGCGCCGATGCGATACCGACTGGTTGCGTCGTCCTTCTCGAGAAACCCCGCGTCGACGAGCGACTGCAGCAATCGATGCGTGGTGCTGACCGCAAGCTCTTGTCGCCGCGCAACTTCCGAGACTCCCAGTTCTTCGCCACTGCGAAAACATGTGAGCATGGTCAGGGCACGGGTTACCGTCTGAACTCCCGCGCCGCGTGCGTCCGTCACGAACGATCCTTTCGCTGTGGCCTGATCGACCTGAGAATCGGACGCTAACACGGACCCAGCAGTCCGGCCATCCTTTCCATCAGATGGAAAGGAACCGAACGTGGACCTACAAAAGCCCAGATGAACAGACTTCCGATGTTGTCAAGATTTCCAATCTCCAGAAAACAAACGGGGGTAAAACGGACAGGCACCCAATAGCGTCATCGTCGTCAGTTCTGACGATTCAACGCCTGAAGGAGCCACATACATGTCCCGCTTCCGCCGACTGCCACGAGCTGCCGCTGCGCTCGCCATGATCCCGCTGGCCGGGTTGGCGGTGGCGTGTGGGTCTTCCGATTCCGACAGCGCCGCAGGCAATTCCAGCGCAGACTTCACGCTCAAGGTCTTCGATCCCGGAAACTCCGGTGCCATCGCCGTCGGCAAGCGTGACGGAACCTACGACGAGGCTCTGGCACCGCTGGGCGCAAAGATCGAATGGGTCAAGACCACACCGGGATTCAGCTCCAACCTCAAACTCTTCAACAGCGGTGAACTCGACATCCAAACCGGCGCATACAGTCCCGTCGTCGGCGCACTGTCCAAGGACGTGGGTGTCCGCATCTTCGCCACGTCCGACCCGTACAACAAGGACCAGGCCGGCATCATCGCCACACCGGAGTCCGGCATCAAGACCGTCGCAGATCTGGCCGGCAAACGCATTGCCGTCAACCCTGCAGGCAAGGGCGAGTACATCACGCTCAAGGCTCTGACACAGGCCGGAGTGCCGATCGATTCCGTCGAACGTGTTCCGCTGCAACAGGCTGACGCGGCGTCGGCGTTCTCCACCGGGCAGGTCGACGCGTGGGCATCGTTCTTGATTCCGTATCAGGAGGCCAAGGCCAAGGGCGCGGTCGAGATCGCAACCGAGGCGAGCATCGACTCCGTGGACAGCACCATCATCGCCGGCCGCACCGCAGTACTCGAAGCGCATCCCGAGGTGGTCCAGAAGTTCCTCGAGGTCACCCAGGAACTCACCGCGAAGCAGCAGGCCGACCCGGCAGCATTCGAGAACGTCTTCGAACAGACCGGTCCGCGCGCACTCTCCGGACAGCGACTCGACGACGCGATCACCCTGGGCGGCCAGATCACCAACTTCCGTTACCCGACTGCAGCCGACGCTACCGACCTCGAATCGATCTCCACGTTGTTCGCCGACAACAAGGTGATCCAGCAGCCGATCAAGGGCAGTGACGTGATCTTCGACCTCCAGGGTGCTGTGGCAGGTTCGGCAGCGGCAGCACCCACCACCGAGGGGAAGTGACCCGATGGTGACGCTGACCCGGCCCGCACGAACTGCGTCGCCGTCAGTGGAGCATCCGCAACTCGAAACGCCCCGCTACCGCCGCAATCGCAGCAGGCCCAAGTGGGTCTCGATCCCACTCCGCTTCCTCGTGCCCGCGCTGCTGGTTGCCGGATGGTGGATCGGATCCGCTACCGGACTGATCCGCGAAGAGATCCTGGCCGGACCTCCGGCGGTGTGGACGGCATTCGCCGAGCTGTACCAGTCGGGTCAGTTGGTCGACTTCGGTCTCGCGTCGCTTCAACGTGCCGCACTCGGTGTTTCGGTCGGTGTGATCGTCGGATTGGTGCTCGGGGTTCTGTCCGGTCTCTCCTCGCTCGGCGAAGAACTGATCGACTCGACCATGCAGATCAACCGCGCGGTTCCGTTCCTCGCGCTCGTTCCGTTGTTCATCGCCTGGTTCGGTATCGACGAAACCTTCAAGGTAGTCCTGATCGCCGTCGCGACCGTCGCCCCCATGTACGCGTACACCTACCTGGGAGTGCGCGGAGTCGATCGCAAGATGGTGGAAGCGGCACAAGGTTTCGGCTTGACGGGTTGGCGACTGGTGTTCGGAGCGATTCTTCCGACCGCCCTCCCCGGTGTTCTGATGGGGCTTCGAATCTGCCTGTCACTCAGCATCACCGGATTGATCGCCGCCGAGCAGGTCGGCACACGTGAGGGCATCGGATATCTGGTCACCCTGGCGCAGGAATACAACCGCACCGACTACATGGTTCTGTGCATCGTCATGTACGCGGCACTGGGACTCATCTTCGACGCAATCGTCAGACTGATCGAGCGGTACTCCATGCCGTGGCGGAGATTGTCGGTGGCGCGATGACAAATACAACCATCGGCTCGCTGCCATCCACCGAAGCACCTCTGCCGCCGTTGGCAGCCCGTGAGCGGACCGGCACCACCGCGGCCGAGCGACGTGCCGGATCACCGGTAGCGGTCTCGCTCACCGGAGTGCGTAAGTCGTTCGGTGACAAGACTGTTCTAGGTGGTATCGACCTCGAGATCACGCGCGGCGAGTTCGTCGTTCTCCTCGGCCCCAGCGGTACCGGCAAGACGACCCTACTGCGGGTGCTCTCCGGTTTGGAAGCACCGGACAGCGGTGAGGTGCTGGTCCCACGCGACCGCACGGTTGTCTACCAGGAACCGCGATTGATACCGTCGAAGCGAGTTCTGGCCAATGTCACAGTCGGACAGAAACGGTCACGTCAGGTCACCGACAATGCGCGCAACGCACTCGCCGAGGTCAACCTCGCGGACAAGCACCGCGCCTGGCCGGCCACCCTCTCCGGCGGCGAGGCCCAACGCGTCGCTTTGGCGCGCGCTCTGGTTCGCGAACCTGAACTATTGCTGCTCGACGAACCGTTCGCAGCCCTCGACGCTTTGACCAGGCTCCAAATGCAAGACCTGGTAGGCGATCTGGTCGCCCGCCACCGTCCGGCAGTACTGCTCGTCACGCACGACGTCGACGAAGCCGTACGACTTGCCGACCGTGTGCTCATCCTCGACAAGGGCGGGTTTGCCGTGGATGTCGACATCGACCTGCCACGCCCCCGCGATCGGAACGATCCCGAATCTCTGCGCTACCGAGCGAGTTTCCTGAAGGAACTCGGCGTCGGTCGCACCTTCCCCGACGGACAGGACAGTCATGACATTGATCGCTGATTCCGCAATCGACACACTCTGGTACACCCGCTGCCCCGTTCCCACCGCCAGCGGCCTCGCCAACAGTCTCGGTTGGCTCGACCGGACGGCAAACGAATCCGGAGTGCGTTTCGGCGTACTGCAAGATGCCGGACCGGAATTGGCAGTGCGCCATTTCGATCACCACCTCTCCGGACTCATTCGCGAAGGCGGCAACGTCCCCGCACTGGCCGCGCGTGCCAGTGGTTCTCCGACGAGGCTCATCGGGCTCACCTGGATCGACGAGGCCCAGGCAATCCTGGTGCGCGGAGACTCCGACATCCGAGAAGCCGGTCTTCTGGCAGGCGCTCGGATCGGCATCCCGGCCTGGGCGGCAGATCAGGCCAGGAGCTTCCCCCGTGCCATGGCCCTGCACGGCTTCGCCTCCGCACTTCGACTCGGCGAGTTGAGTTTTGCCGACGTCACTCTCGTCGAGGTTGCGACGACGGCGGCCCCCGAGGTCCGCACCGCCTCGTCCACCCGCAACACGACGTGGGGCGTCGAATCCCTGCTACGCGGCGACGTCGACGCAATCTACGTCAAGGGCGCCCGAGCCCAGGAAGTTGCCCGCGAACACGGTCTCGCGGTGGCCGTCGATCTCGATTCCACTGCTTCCCTGCGTGATCGCGTCAACAACGGCACCCCACGACCGATCACGGTTCACGCCGATCTACTCGAACAGCGCCCGGACATCGTCGTGGGTTTCCTCGCCGAGAGCCTGAGAGCGGCGGACTGGGCCGCAGCCAACATCGACGAGGTCCGAGCCGTTCTGCAGACCGAAACACAGTCGGGGCCCGAAGGTGTGGTGGCAGCGTACGGCGAGAACTTCCACACCGGACTGCATCTGAACCTGTCTGACGAGCGTGTGGACCTGCTCGGCGTGCAGAAACAATTCCTGTATGCGCACGGCTTCCTTGCCGCCGACTTCGACCTGCAGTCCTGGGTGGCGCACGAACCACTGGAACAGGCACGCGCACTTGTCGCCGCGCAGAAGGGCACAGCAGAATGACGGACGTCTACTGGGAGCTGCCCTCGCGCGGTGACGGACGCCGGGCCGTGGCCGCGCTGAACAGTCGCGGCGGCTTCGGGCCACAGCGACCGACTACCGTCGCGACCGATGTTCGCCCCGGAAACTTCGGGCCCTTCGACGAATTGGCACAGATCGTTCTCGCAGCCGAACTGTCGGGCGTCGACGGCGTTGTCGCACCGTACGATCCGAATGGCGAAGAATCCTGGATCGTTGCAGCCGCCGCCCTACGTCAGACGCGTCATTCGCGAGTGGTCGTGGAGTTTCACCCCACTTTCGGCACCCCCGTCTACGCCGCCAAAATGTCGGCGACACTTCAGCGCCTGTCGGCAGGTCGTCTCGAATGGCGAGTGAAGGTCGATACTGACGCTGAAGATGCCATAGCTCGCGGTGATGCGGTTCGAGGAGCCGACCGCTACGCGCGCGCCGCGGAGTTCCTGACCGTCGCACGCGGTGTGTGGAACGAGGAACAGATTCTCCCCGGCGGATTCGGCGGCACGGGTTACGACTTCGACGGCGAGTACTACGACGTACTCGGCGGCGGATTCCGAGGCATCTTGTCGGGACTCCGCTTTCCCCGAGTGCATCTGACCGGGGACTCACCGGAAGCTCTGGAACTCTCGGCCCACCATGCCGATGTCCATCAGTTCACCCTTGCCGGCGACGAGTTGTCGACACGGATCACCACCCTCGACGACCGAGCATCCGAACTCGGCAGGACCGTCGAGAAGGTCCTGCGCATCCCGATCATCGCGAGGGAAACAGCCGACGAAGCCTGGGCTCGCGTCGAACGGCAACTGAGAGAATCCGATTCCGCGGCACTCGAGATCGATCGTGGCGGCATCCTGTGGTCCGGATTCGACCGCATCGGCTACGAGCACAGTATCGGCCTCGTCGGAAGCTACGAGGAAGTGGCGCAGCGATTGTCGTCGTATCGCGATATCGGCGTGGACGGTTTCGTCCTGTCCGGTCGGCCACACATCGAAGAGCTGCACCGGGCGGGCGAGCATCTCCTGCACCTGGTCGATCCCGAGGGTCGGATCCGCAAGGAAGAGAAGGCCACCACAGAAGAGAAGGCCACCGCATGAGCATCGATTTCTATTGGCGGATCGGGATGGAAGGCGACCACGCGTCGCTGCGTACTCCGCGTCGCTACAACCGCGGCGATGCCGGTGGATACGGGCCGGGCAACATCGCTCCCGCGATCCGGGGCGGCGAGTTGGACGGATACAGCTACATCGACCACATGGCAGCGGTGGCAAAGGCTTCCGAGTCCGCAGGGTTCCTCGGTGGACTGCTGCCGTCTTTCCCGATGACCGAGGATCCGTGGGCGACCGCAGCAGCGTTGGCCGCCGAGACCACCACGTACCGTTTCATGGTTGCGTTCCAACCAGGGTTCCTTCACCCGGTCCAGGCCGCGCGAATGTCGGCCAGTCTGCAGCGCGCAACCGGTGGACGTCTGGTCTACAACATCATCAGCGGCGGAGGTGGAGCGCCTCAGCTGTGGTGGGGCGACAAGGTCGACCACGACGATCGCTACACCAGGACGTCCGAGTTCCTCGATGTCCTCAAAGGTGTGTGGGCCGGTGAACCTTTCGACTTCGACGGTCGCTTCTTCCAAACCCACGGCGCTGCACTGCCACCCGGGCTTGCCGGCCAACCGTTTCCCGAGGTGTACTTCTCCGGATCTTCGGCCGCAGCCGTCGCCGCCGCCGGACTGCACTCCGATTACTACCTTTCCTGGCTGGAACCGTACGCCGATCTGAGAGCCAAGATCGACAACGTGCGGGAGAACTCGGCCAAGCTGGGACGCACCCCGAAGTTCGCCGTACGCATCGACGTCGTTGCCCGGCACACCGAAGAAGCCGCGTGGGCCGAGATCGAGAAAGGCTGGGCCTTCGTCGACAAGGGGGCCGCCGACCGTGCAGCCCAGGGTGATTCGGTGGGCGCCGCCCGCATCAAAGGCTGGGTACCCGAACACATCACCGGCTACCGAGATCTGGAAGTGCAACCCAACGTGTGGTGCGGCTTCAGCCTCATCCGCGGCGGACCGGCGTTCGGACTGGTCGGCAGTTACGAGCAGGTCGCCGAAAGACTCGACGAGCTGCGCGAACTGGGCGTCGACGCCTTCATCCTCGCCGGTAACCCGCATCTCGAAGAGGCATACCGCGTCGGCGAAGAAGTTCTTCCCCTCCTGCAGCGCACCCCGATCACACCTTCTGGACTGGAGACTCGATGACCACCACCGAAACTCGACTCGACACCGAAACCGCAGCATTCGTCGAAGAAGCTCGCAAAGCAGCAGACAAAGCATTCGACGTCTTCCGCAAGACCGGAACCGTTGCAGCCAACGGGACCGTCAACTTCGTCGAACGAGTACCCGGCACCGAAATCGCGGTCGCCCTGAACGATCCGGGACCGTGGGCGAACGATCCGTCGGTGTCACCGGTTGTCGCCACCTTCGATGGAGAGGTGCTGTCCGGCAACGGTTCGGCCGGATTTGTCACCGGCTACGCATCGGTCTTCCGTCAGCATCCGGAAATCACCAGCGTTGTCCACATCCACACACCGTGGCTCGGCGGTTGGGCACAGACACATCGGACGCTACCCATCCGCTATGCGGCTTCGCAGAGGCTGACGCTCTCCCGAGAGATTCCGCCGCACATCGATCGGTCCCGTTCTGCAGGCGATTTCATTCTCGAGCGTCTCGAACACGATCCCGATCTGGTGGCGATCTTCGAAGCCAACGGCGGGGTCAACGTCATCGGCCGCAGCGGGTTGCTCGACCTCGCGAAGTTCGTCGTCCTCCTCGAAGAGGGCGCACAGTTCCAGGCGATCGCCGAATCCCTCGGCGGTTCGGTCGAATTCGATCCGTCCAACCTCGCCGTGCAGTGGGGCCGTAGCGGACTCGCCGACGAGGCGCGTCGACGCGGCCTCATCTAGCCACCCCCATCACTGATTCAGAACAGGAAACCGTAGATCTCATGACCGTTCGCGTCGGATACTTCCCACACAACAATTCGCTGTTCGTTCTGCGTCACACCGGAATCCTCGAACGTCGTCTCCCGGACGTCGAGTGGGTGGACCTGCGTGAGCTTCCCGCCAAGCCTGCAGTCAACCCGGAAAACGCCTTGCCGACCCTGCACTCGGACTGGCTGTTCGAGGAGGGCGGATACGACGTGATCGGAACCGGATTCACGCCGCCCGTCACCGGATTGGCTCAGGGCCGCGATCTCGTCTACATCGGAATTTCCGGCCCCCGCGTGGAGAACGGGCGCCTGGTAGTCAAAGCAGAGTCCGAGATCAACACGGTAGAGGACCTGCGCGGCAAGCGAGTCGGCATCGCGCACGGATCGTGGCAGACCACACTTCTGTTGTTCGCCTTGGATCAGGCGGGGCTGACCTGGTCCGACATCGTCCCCGTCGATACCGACGTGCGCGGTGGTGGAGCGGATCTCGTCGACGGCACCATCGATGCCTGGGTAGGTGCATACCCGGGGCTGACGGACATCGAAGCGAACCACGAGCTGCGCACGCTGATCGCCACCGACGGGCTCTTCAGCCACCCCTCACTGTGGTTCACCCGGCGCGATTTCGCGGAGACCAATCCGGAGGCCCTTCAGGCGATCATCGAGGCTCTGCAGGAATCCGATGCGTGGATCGAAGCCAATCCCCGCGAAGCCGCGCAGATCTTCGTCGACGACGTCGAGAAGCGTGGTGGGTCCGCAAGCCTCGATGCCTGGGAAGCTGCACTGCGCGGACGTCCTTTCGGCGTCAACCCGGTCACCGACGAGTTCCTCGACGAGCAGCAGCGGGCGGCCGATCTCCTGCTGAGCAACGGACTACTGCCGAAGGCGGTCACCGTCCGCGAAGCAGTCGTGCCGTGGATCAGCGAGTTCGTCGGTTCGGATCGTTCGTCGATCTGATGACCCACAGCTGACAGATCAGCTTCACACGTGACAGATACCGGACGGTCTGCCATTGTGAAGAGATGCGGCGGCGCGTGGGTGAGAGTTGGTCCACGCGACCAGTCTCAGGGGTAACCCCTGGGTCGGCCAGAAGAATTGGATACTGCGTCCACCGGCGCTCGGCACGCTCCGCGTGCTTGCCGCCGCTCCGGACAAAGGATTTGGTCACCCCACGCCGCCGCATCTCGGGCTCGATCCATGCGTGACCTCGAGCTCGATCCCGAGTTGGCGCGGCGTCTGGCAGTTGCGGCCGCTGACGCTCCATGGACACTCGGTGGACTCGAGGAGGCGTTCGGAACAGTCCACGGTGTGTCGGCGACATCGCTGGCCGTCCGGGTGCTCGATCTCATGCCCGCTCCACCGTTCGAACCTCAGACTCTGTACCGATTGCTACGCGAACTGCCGCGGCTTCGACCCGTCCCGGTCTCGATGGACACCAACGAATCCTCGGTGTGGCGGTTCGACGTCCCGCGCTACAACACCAGTGCGGACCTGGCGCGTTCACTGGATCTGACGATCTCCGAACTCGAGTGGTTCTCCGACCGTGGGGAGTGGCTGCGCACGAAACCATTGCAACTGCGCCACTACCGGCCGATGCAGATCAGCAGAAGGCCGGGGCTCGCCTCCTCGAGATACCCAAACCCCGGTTGCGGGAAATCCAGCGCAAAATTCTGCGCCGCATCCTCGACCAGGTGCCCGCGCACGACGCAGCTCATGGGTTTGTTCGCGGACGAAGTCCACTGACTTTTGCAGCGCCGCATGCACAGTCGGAAATCGTGATCGGCGTGGATCTCATGCAATTCTTCCCGTCGATCACCGGAAACCGTGTTCACGCCGTCTTCGCCGCTCTCGGTTACCCACCCGCCGTGGCAGGAGTGCTCACCGGATTGTGCACTGTTGCAACACCTGCCGATACTCTGCGCGGCCTACCGTACGCACAGGCCTCACAGCTACGCACCGCGCATCTGCCACAAGGCGCGCCCACCTCGCCGGCACTGGCGAATCTCGTCGCGCGCACATTCGACATCCGCTCGAGCGCACTCGCACAGGCGAACTGGCTCGCCTACACCCGATACGCCGACGACCTCGCCTTCTCCGGAATCGAAATAGCCGACGTCGGCACCCTCCTCTGGACGATCAATCAGATCGCCCAGGACGAAGGGTTTGACGTCCATCCGCGAAAGATCAAGGTGATGCGCCCTCATCGACGCCAACACCTCACCGGGCTGGTGATCAACGACCAACCGTCGTATCCGCGTGACGACTACGATCGCCTGCGCGCTCTGCTGCACAATGCAGCCAATACTTCCGCGCAGGAACAGAATCGAGCGGGAGTCGAGCACTTCCGCGCCCACATCTACGGCCGGATCGCGCACATCGGCGAAACCAGCACTAC
>NZ_CAURKP010000005.1:0-96579 GCF_963525155.1 uncultured Rhodococcus sp. | reverse complement strand
TGGACAAAGTTACGCGAAGATCAACACAACACCAAATCGCCAGGTCAGAGCACTGGCGCCGGTTAACAGGCGATACTTTTCTCGAATTTTTGCTTCTCGCGATGACTTTCTGCGCCCACTGCGGTCTGTATGAGCAGGAACCAACAGGAACCGAAGCGTTCAGTAATCAGTCAACCGAGTTCAAGGAGCACCCAATGTCTCGTCTTCTCTTCGTCAACATGCCGGTCAAGGACGTCGCCGCTACCCGTGCATTCTTCAGTGGCCTCGGCTTCGAGTTCAACGACATGTTCAGTGACGAGAACACTGTCTCGATGATCGTCAGCGATTCCGCCACCGTCATGTTCCTGAACGAACCGCGTTTCGGAGACTTCATCGCCGACGACATCTGTGACACGTCGAAAGCTCGTGAAGCACTGATGTGTGTGTCGGCCGACAGCAGGGAGGAAGTCGACACCTTCGTCGACTCTGCGATTGCTGCCGGCGGCAGCAAGTGGATGGAACCCCAGGATCACGGCTTCATGTACGGACGCGCATTCCGCGACCTCGACAATCACGTCTGGGAGGTCATGTGGATGGACCCGGCTGCGACTGTTCCCCAGCAGTAACGCACAGCAACAGCAGTAACGAGCAGTCGCGCGGGTCCCTCCATACCGGAGGGCTCGCGCAACTCCTTACCCCTACAACTCGGCAGGACCCCTACAGCTCGGCAGGCAATCCGAACCGTGCGAACAGACTCAGATCGAAGAAACACGTGACGTGCGAGATCCCGGACTCGGTGACATCGAGAACGTGCAACTGGAAAGCGCGGTGAACACCATCGGGCTCGCGCATGTAGAGGCCGAACGCCGGCTGACCGTTCGCAGCGGTCGGAAGTAGGCGCATCGCTCCTGGTCCGTCGGCCGGGCATTTGGTTCCGATGAGTTGCCCGATTGCCTCGGGGCCCTGGTACCAACCCTCGAACGGAGGCATCTCCCAGATGGCTTCGCGCGTGAACAGTTCGACGATGGCCTCGACGTCGTAGCTCTCGAAGCTGTGCACGTAGTCGCGAAGCAACTTCCGGGCAGCCTCGGTAGTCGGTTCCACGAGATCGTCCTCGGTGGGTCCGATGTGATTGATCTGCGCGCGAGCCCGCTGCAGCAGGCTGTTTACCGCAGTGGTTGTGGTGTCCAGCGCCTCCGCAACTTCCGACGCCTTCCACTGCAGAACGTCACGTAGAACCAGAACCGCACGTTGGCGCGCGGACAAGTGCTGCAAAGCGGCAACAAGCGCGAGCCTGACCGAATCGCGATTGACGACCATGACGGCCGGATCATTGACGTCGCCCAACGCAGAATCGGCGATCGGTTCCAACCAGGCAATCTCGTTGCGCTCGATCAAATCGTCGGCCGGGTCCGAACTAGGTGCGCCGAGGCCGGTCGGGAGGGGACGCCTCGATCTCCCCTCCAGCGCGGTCAGGCAGGTATTCGTCGCGATGCGGTAGAGCCAGGTCCTGAGAGATGACTGGCCCTTGTAACCGTCGAACCCGCGCCAAGCCCGGATGAACGTCTCCTGGACCTGGTCCTCGGCGTCGTGAATCGACCCCATCATGCGATAGCAGTGCGCCAGCAACTCGCGGCGGTACGGATCGGCAAGAGTGAGGAAATCACTGTCCAACGCCTGATCGACTGTCATTTGTTCAGACTAGTGGCCGAGCGCCCGAAACACAGGCGTCGGCGAGAATTCGATCAGGCAGGCGCCTGCACCGCAGTCAACCTGGATCTCTTCCGGAGAACGAACCCCAGTGATTCGTAGAGTCTGATCGCATTCGTATTCGATTGCACTGCATGGAGAAATGGCAGCTCGCCGCGCTCGCGAATCCCGGCAGCGACGGCACGGATCAGCGTCGTACCCAGGCCTCGACCCCGAAAGTCGCTGTCAGTGCACACCGCACTGATTTCCGTCCATCCCGGAGGGTGCAACCGCTCCCCCGCCATGGCAACAAGTCTTCCGTCGACGCGAATGCCGTAGTAACTGCCCATCTCGACGGTACGAGGAAGAAACGGTCCTGGCTTGGTGCGCTCGATCAATGCCAGAATTTCGGGAACGTCGCCCGTTCCGAGAAGTTCGACCGACGGATCAACGGAGACTTCGAGTGCGGATCCGTCCATCTGCACCGAGCCGAACTGATCCACAACGCGCCACCCTTCCGGCGGGCGGTGATCAAATCCTCGCAAACCTACTGTGCCGCCAGGACCTACGAGTGTGAGTAGGTTCTCCCAGTCCTCGGCGTCCAACTCGGGCGGATGACCGACAAACGGCGCGACCGTCGGGTCGTATCGCGCAACTCTCCCTGCCCAGCGAGCGAATTGCGCATGATGTCCGCGAAGTCCTTGTCGCACAGGATCGTCCAGCGGATGGGTGTCGACATCCGTGTCAACTGTCTCGACAAACGACGCCAGGGTCGCCTCCGTGGTCATCGAACCTCTTCCTGCCCTATTTGCCTGTGATGGAGGCGAACGAACCTCCCCGCACACCTCTATGACAACGCTAGGAACACTTGCTGTCGTAGTCGCCGGATAGAATCAAGATGATTCTGACCTCGACCTGTATTTCCGGCGTCAATCAGGGCTCGATTGCAGATCTGCACCAGGACATTCGTCGCGACGCCTCACCAACCGGAAGGCTATTTGGCATGAGCAACTCCGACCCGATCAGGTCTGCATTCGACCAGTTGCCCCTGAAGGAGATGGACGCTGCAACGCTGGTCTTCGCCATCGAGAGCGCCGTCGACGAGCTGGCGATCCCGGGTGAAACCCTACGGCTCGCCATGGAGGTCGCGACCCTTGCGCACCTCGATCAGTTCAGAAAGAACGGGATCAAGTCCGACGAGGATCCCTACATCGTTCATCCCCTACGAAATGTATTGCGGCTGCTTCGGTACGGGTGCTCCGATGTCGAGATCCTGAGCGCAACCGCGCTTCACGACACGGTCGAGGACCGACCACACGCCGTCATCGCGCTCCTCGGTGGCCAGACTGCAGACGACATGTCCGCATCCGAAGCGCAGGAACGTGCGTCCACACTCATCGCGTCGCGCTTCGGCCACAGAATCTCCGAACTTGTTGAGGCAGTGACCAATCCAATCGACTACCCATGCGACAACACCACCGCCGGATATCAGGATCACGTCATCCGCGCGATAGCGGATCCCGCAGTATTCCTCGTGAAGTTCAGCGACTTCGTCGACAACGCGGGAAGCGTGAAGTACCTGAGCGAGACCGACAGGCTGAGGCTGGTCACGAAATACGAACCACTCGTGGAGCACTTCAAGCGGACTTCACTTGCTCTCGGCAACGGATTGCACCTCCCTCCCTCAGGACTCGACGCGATTGCAAAGCACATCGCAACCATCGAACGCGATTTCTCGAATACGGTCCGACCGGACATAAAAAATACTCGCCAGTAGTACCGATCAGTAATAATCGAGCAACCCAGAGAATTCTCCGAATATGCGATTTTGTTACCAGTGAGTATTCACTTTCTTGCCGATTACATTACCATCGTGATCCGTGTCACAAGTCCGAATTCCATTGCACCGCAGTGATTTAACGCCATATGTGTAACCGTGGTTCACGTTGACTAATATTCTTCAATTCGCCCAGGTGACATGAGCGTCGACATACTGCATTCTTAGATAAACCAGGGATTCCCTGGAAGCAGACACAATATGTTGCTGATTCGTGATTGGAGCGGTTCTGAGTCCACGCCTGCAGGGTGGCGCACAAGGCACACAGTGTCTCAGCGCACACAGCGCTTCGGTGCACACAGTGCTTCAGCGCAGGGGACTCGACGAACCGGAAGGGCAATCACTTGCCGACGCGCAACCGGGGGAAACACAGCGCATCGCGGCGTAGTTCACGAACCGGGGAATCCGGGTATGTGGGACACGGTCGGCTCATATCGCAACGTACGTGACGAAGAATCTCATCAAGGACGGTGGCAGTGACAATGTTCAAACGAATCGCAGTGGTCAATCGAGGTGAGGCCGCGGTCCGGCTGATCAGGGCTGTACGCGAACTGAACGCCGAACACGACTACGGCATTCGCGTCATTGCACTGCACACCGAGGCCGAGCGCCGCGCCATGTTCGTCCGCCAGGCCGATGAGGGCGTGACCCTGCGCAGCACCGGCACCGGTAGCCCGTACCTCGACTACGCCGAACTCGAGCGAGCACTGCTCGCAGCCAAGGCCGACGCAGTCTGGGTCGGCTGGGGCTTCGTGGCCGAGGATCCCGCCTTCGCGGAGATCGTCGCGAAACTGGGCATCACGTTCATCGGCCCGAGCGCCGACGCGATGCGCCTGCTCGGCGACAAGGTTGCCGCCAAGATCCTGGCCGAGAAGGTCGGCGTACCGGTCGCCCCGTGGAGCGGCGGACCGGTCGAAACGCGCGCCGACGCTCGTCGTCATGCTCAGTCCATCGGATATCCCCTGATCATCAAGGCCCGAAGCGGCGGCGGCGGACGCGGTATCCGCAAGGTCTGGGCCGAAGACGAACTCGAAGTTGCACTCGAGCGCACGCAGGGCGAAGCAGAGCGGTCCTTCGGCGACCCCGTCGTCTTCCTCGAACGCCTTGTCACCGATGCACGCCACGTCGAGGTACAGGTCATCGCCGACAACCACGGCAATGTCTGGGCTCCGGGCGTTCGCGACTGCTCGATTCAGCGTCGCAACCAGAAGGTCATCGAAGAATCCTCCTCCCCCGTCCTGACCGAAGAACAGTCTGACCACCTCAAGAAGGTGTCCGCCGAACTGGTCAAGGCAGCCGGATACCAGGGCGCAGGCACGGTCGAATACCTCTACCAGCCCGAGAACAAGCTCTTCACGTTCCTCGAGGTCAACACCCGCTTGCAGGTCGAGCACCCGATCACCGAGGTCACCACCGGAATCGACCTCGTCAAACTGCAGATCCTGGTCGCCAGTGGTGACGAATTGGTCGGTGACTGCCCGCCCGCATTCGGCCACGCTGTCGAAGCCCGCCTCAACGCCGAAGACGCCGACAACGATTTCGCGCCGGCACCCGGCACCGTTCAGCTCCTCAAGTTCCCGCTCGGCTCCGGCATCCGGGTCGACACCGGCATCGCTGCCGGGGACGTCATTCCGCCCGACTACGACTCGATGGTCGCGAAGGTCATCGCGTGGGGCCGCAACCGCTCCGAGGCGCTTGCGCGTCTGCGCACTGCCCTTCGTGAAACCACCGTCGTACTCGACGGCGGCACTACAACCAAGTCGTTCCTCCTCGATCTACTCGATCGCGACGAGGTCATCTCGGCATCCGCGGATACCGGCTGGCTCGACCGCACGGGCACCCTCACCGGCACCACCCGCCGCGCGGACGTCGCGCTGATCGCCACCGCCATCGATGCTTACGACGCCGAGGAGTCCCTCGAGCGCGCGGCCTTCCTCGCCTCGGCACGTGGCGGCCGCCCACGCGCCAATCACGCGATCGGCCGTACCGTCGAGCTCAACTACCAAGGTCAGGCATACAAACTGACCGTCGGTCGTATCGGCCCGCACCGCTACCGCGTCGACGGAGACGCCGGCGACATCGAGGTCGACGTCGATCGTCTCGGCGACTTCGAGTCACGGCTGGTGATCGGTGATCGGCGCTTCCACGTCGTTTCCGTCGTGAGCCCGGCTCGCTATCTCGTCGAGGTCGACGGCATCAGCCACCAGATCAGCCAGGACGACGCCGGAGTGGTCCGCGCACCGGCTCCCGCCGTCGTGGTGGCTGTACCGGTCGCGGTCGGCGACGACGTCGAAGCCGGCTCCACCCTGGTCGTACTCGAATCCATGAAGATGGAGACCGCAGTTCGCGCACCGTACGCGGGCAAGGTGCGTGAAGTTCTCGCTACCGTCAACTCTCAGGTCGATGCCGGCGCGCCGCTCCTGCGCGTCGACCAGGTCAGCGAGGAAGCTGTCACGGAGAAGGCTCCGCGAGTCCAATTCGATCTTCCGGCAGCAACTTCCGGTTCCGACGCCCGCGACGACGCGTTGGCACAGCTCGAAGCACTGACCGCGATGATCAGTGGCTACGACGTCAGCGGTAAGCACGCAAACGCTGTTCTGGCCGAGTACGACGCACTTCGCAGCGCACTCGAATCCGAGGACCGCGAACTGGTACAGGCCGAACTGGCTGTGCTGACCACCTTCGCCGACATCTGCGAACTCTCGCGCAACAAGCCCACCTCGGGTGAGTCCGCGAAGGACGAATCCGTCCACAGCCCCCGCGAGCACTTCCACACCTTCCTGCACTCACTCGACTCCGAGCGCGAAGGTTTGCCGGCGTCGTTCCGCACGAGACTCGAACGGGCACTTCGCCACTACGACGTCACCGATCTGGAAGATCGCCAGGCCGTCGAGGAAGCGGTGTACCGACTCTTCCTGGCTCTGCAGCGCATGGAAGCCCAGATCCCGGTCATTGCAGCACTTCTCGAAGGCTGGCTCGTCGGCGACAAGGCTCCCGGTTGCTCGGCTCAGGAGCTCAACGAGGTTCTCGATCGACTCATTGTCGCGACGCAGGTACGCTACCCCGTCATCGGCGACGTCGCCCGCAACCTTCGCTTCCGGTTCTTCGACGAGCCGCGCATCCGCAAGGTTCGCGAAGACGTCTACGACGGAGTACGCGGCAACCTCGCCTACCTCGAAGAGCAGCCGGACGCTGCCGATTTCGACGAGCGAATCGCCAACCTCGTCGCCACCCCCGAACCGCTCCTGGACCTGTTGGGTCGAAAGATCGGCCTCGGCAACCGCGATGGCGGCCCTCTGCTCGAGGTCATCACGCGTCGCTACTACAAGATTCACTCGTTCGAGGACGTCCGCGTTTTCGAGCACGTCGACCGCCGTTTCGTAACCGGTAACTTCGACCTCAAGGGCGACGGGCTGCATCTGGTCTCGACGGTGGCCGAATTCGACGCTCTCGGTACGGCTCTCGACGATGTCGCCACGATCGCGCAGGATGCTCCATCCGGTCGCGGGCTGGTAGTCGACATCTACCTCGACTGGCCTGATCAGCCCGCCGACGGCGACGCGCTCGTCGAGACGCTGCGCACCGAACTCTCGCGCAACGAGACGATCACACGGTCTCGCCGCGCGACGGTGATCATCTGCAACCCGAACGGGGATCCGGTCCGGTGGGTCACCTTCCGCCCCGTCGACGGCGAACTGGTCGAGGACCACATCATCCGCGACATGCATCCGCTCACGGGTCAGCGTCTGGACATGTGGCGTCTGAAGAACTTCAACGGCAAGCGTCTGCCGGCTCCGGAGAACACTTACCTGTTCCACCTCTCCGCCAAGGAGAACCCGAAGGACGAGCGCCTGATCGCTCTCGCGGAAATCCGTGACGTGACACCGCAGCTCGACGACGAAGGTCAGATGGTTGCGCTTCCGGCCATCGAGCGCACACTTGCCGCGTGCCTCGACGGCATCCGCCGTGCGCAGTCCCAGCGCGGCGACAAGCGTCGACTCGCAGCCAACCGCGTCGTGCTCTACGTGTGGCCGGTCGCCGACGTTCCCAGCGAGCGCTTCTCCGTGATCGCCCAGAACGCAGCCCGACTGACCGTCGGCGCCGGGCTCGAAGAGATCACACTCATCACCCGCCTGAAGGACCGAAAGGGCGGCGCGCCCAAGGAAGTTGCGCTGCGCTTCTCCTACCGCGCAGGTGCTGGTGTGGTCATCAACAAGACCACGCCGCCTACCGAACCGCTGCTCCCCCTCGACGCGTACGCCCAGAAGGTCCAGAGTTCGCGGGCACGTGGAACTGTGTACCCGTACGAGTTGATTCCGCTCCTGACCGGCACCAAGGGCACCTTCGTCGAGCACGACTTCGACGAAGCGGGCGTCCTGTCACCCGTCGAGCGTCCGTACGGACTCAACAAGGCCGGCATCGTCGTCGGCCTCGTGAACACTCCGACGCCGCGTTATCCCGAGGGAATGACCCGTGTCGCGCTCTTCGGTGACCCCACCAAGGCGCTCGGTACCGTGGCCGAGGCCGAATGCTCACGCGTGGTCGCTGCCATCGACCTGGCCGAGAAGTTGAACGCTCCGGTCGAGTGGTTCGCACTGTCCTCGGGTGCCACCATCTCGATGGAGAGCGGCACCGAGAACATGGACTGGGTCTCCCGTGGCCTGCGCCGGATCATCACCTTCACCCAGAACGGCGGCGAGATCAACATCGTCGTCACGGGAATCAACGTCGGCGCTCAGCCCTACTGGAACGCCGAAGCCACCATGTTGATGCACACCAAGGGCATTCTGGTGATGACCCCGGACAGCGCGATGGTGCTGACCGGCAAGCAGTCTCTCGACTACTCCGGTGGCGTGTCGGCCGAGGACAACTTCGGTATCGGTGGTTACGACCGCGTCATGGGCCCCAACGGCCAGGCGCAGTACTGGGCCCCCGACCTCACTGCGGCGTGCGAGATCCTGTTCCGCCACTACGCACACTCGTACCTCGCTCCCGGCGAACGGTTCCCGCGCCGCGCAGCGACGTCGGACCCCGTCGATCGCGACGTGCGTAGCTTCCCGCACACTCACCCGTCGAGCGACTTCGAGACGGTCGGCGACATCTTCTCCTCGGCGAAAAACCCGGATCGCAAGAAGCCCTTCGATATTCGCACCGTGATGCGGTCGGTGGTCGACCAGGACCACTCGGTTCTCGAGCGTTGGGCCGACATGGCCGGCGCCGACACCTCGGTCGTTCTGGACGCGCACCTCGCCGGACATCCGGTCACAGTGGTGGGCATCGAATCCCGCGCGATCCCGCGTAAGGGTCACTTCCCCGCCGACGGACCCGACACTTGGACGTCGGGAACGCTGTTCCCGAACTCGTCGAAGAAAACGGCCCGCGCCATCAACGCTGCGAGCGGCAACCGTCCGATCGTGGTGCTGGCCAACCTCTCCGGCTTCGACGGTTCCCCGGAGTCGCTGCGCAACATCCAGCTCGAATACGGCGCCGAGATCGGTCGCGCCATCGTCAACTTCGACGGACCGATCGTGTTCTGCGTCGTCTCCCGCTACCACGGCGGCGCGTTCGTCGTGTTCTCCGGTGCGCTCAACGACAACATGGAAGTTCTTGCTGTCGAAGGCTCGTTCGCGTCGGTACTCGGCGGCGCCCCCGCCGCCGCAGTGGTCTTCACCCGTGAGGTGAACACCCGCACCAACAACGACCCGAAGGTGCAGCAACTGGAGGCAGACTTGGCAGCAGCCAAGGATGACACGGAGAAAGCACATCTGCGCGTAGAACTGAACGCTCAGCGCATCGCCGTCCGCTCCGACAAGCTCGGCGAAGTGGCATCCGAATTCGAAGCGATCCACAACATCCAGCGGGCCCGAGAGGTCGGCTCGGTGGATGAGATCGTCCCTGCCGCAGAACTGCGTCCGCAGATCATCGCAGCAGTCGAACGCGGCATGAAGCGCGCACTCGCGCAGTAAGTTTCTCCGCACGTCGAGCGGTCCCGCGAAATGCGGGGCCGCTCGATTTGTGTCCAGGCAGCGCCTGCGTCAGACGCCCTCGAGCGCCTCTCCGATCTCTTCGAGGACGTGATTGTGCTGCTCCGTTGCGAGCAGATGCCCGGCTGCAATGGTGACTGCCACGGGCCACTCGATGATCTCGAAGGCGACCATCAGTCCCATCACCGCAAAGTAGGCGATCTGCTCGGGTCTCGGAACAGGGATGGCACCGACGATCGGTAGCTCCAACTCGAAGCTCCGTGCCGAACGGACGGATTCGACTACCGCGCGGTGATCGACGGGGTTCGTGTGGTCGACGGTGTTCTGGGACATGTCACGATTCCTCAGGATTCATCTCGGGTCGCCCGGGAGTTCGGCGACGTGTCACTTCCAGCAGCGACGCTCACAAGCGTGTCCGATTCACCGGTTTCCGCTTCTTTGATTTCCACGTCGCTGATTTCCACGCTGTCGCGGGCGCTGACTCCCCCGGTTCGGGAGGTGTACGCAGTGCTCCTTCGCGTCGGGATCTTGCGAATCGTCGACTGACCGTTCGCGTTCTCCTCAGTTGCGGTAATCCGCTCCAACGCCCGCGGGGCCAGCGCCGCGAGCAGCGTCGCCGCCGACGCGCAGCCCACCGCTTGGCCCCAGGCGATGGGACCAAGCGGCGTGCAACCGAGAAATTGGCTCACCACGGGTGTGCTGACGAGCGTCGCCAGCGCCGCAGCGGATCCGGCAACGGTTGCGACCACCATCGGGCTGCGCGATTCGAGCAGCGTCTGCCCCAGTTGGGTGCCCACCAGGGCAACCAACGCCACCGTCGACGCTCGCCGCCTCCTACCGCTCGCCCGGGCCAGAAGCCACGCTGCCAGCGCACCGATTGCCGTGGCACCGCCGCGGACAGCGATCGTCTGCCACAGCGCATGAGCGTCCATCTGTTCGGACTTCTCGGATCCGTTCTCGGACGGGGTGCTCACCGCAAGCGCAGCAGCGGGCAAGGCGTCCGTCATCAGATTGACCAGTAGCAACTGCCTTGCGTTGAGCGGTGATTCGCCGGACAACGCAGAACCGATCAGCGCGAATGCGACTTCACCCGCGTTGCCTCCGAGCAAAACCCCTACCGCTGATCTGACCCGCCGCCACAATTGACTGCCCTCGTCCAATGCGTCGGTCAGTCCGCCGACACGGCCGTCGAGGAGCACGATGTCTGCGGCGCCGCGCGCCGGATCACTGTCGGTCGACGCCACCCCGATTCCCACGCTGGAAACTCGGATCGCCGCAGCATCGTTCGCGCCGTCACCGACCATGGCGCACACCCGCCCGTCGGTCTCCAACGCTTGCACGATCTCGACCTTCTGCTCGGGTGTCACGCGCGCAAAGACGCTGCTGCCGCGGACCGCATCCCGTCTTTCGGCGCGAGAGAAGTTCTCCCAGTCAGGACCGGTGACAACATCCTCGCGTGCGACGTCCAACCCCAGTTCGGTGGCGACCGCGGCCGCTGTTGTCGGATGATCCCCGGTCAGCACGCGCACTTGCCGTCCGTCGCCTCGAAGTTCTCGAACAAGTTGCGTTGCTTCGGGTCTGAGCGTGTCCGAGAGTCCGAGAAGGCCGACCGCTTCCAACCCCTCGGAGCAACACTGTTCGAGAAATTGCGAGTCTTCGCCTGCGCGTCGCGCGTCGTGTTCCGACAACTCGCGCTGGGCGACGGCAACCACCCGCAGTCCGCGTCCGGCCATGCTTTGAACGTGCTTCGCCGACACAGCAGTCGGATCTCGTCCTGCTTCGGTCACGAATTCCGGCGAACCTTTGAGTGCGATCCGCCTGCCGAGCAAAGCTGCCGAGTACGGCCGCCCCGACCTGAACGGAACGAGGTTGTTCGCCTCGACGTCACCGAAAACCGAAGCGTCGTCCAGAGCTTGCTGGGCTGCATCGACGACGGCGGCATCCGTCGAATGAAACACGCGATCGTCGCGACTTCCCAGGGCACTGCGCGCCGCAACTTCCAGAATCTCGCTTTCGTCCCAGCCGTCGACGCGTTCGACCGCGGCCACCCGTAGCTTGTTCTCGCTGAGGGTTCCGGTCTTGTCGAAGCAGACCACGTCGACACGACCGAGCGCTTCTATCGATCGTGGCGCACGAACCAACACTCCTGCTGCAGTGAGCCTTCGCGCTGCGGCCTGCTGAGCCAGAGTGGCAACCAGAGGCAGCCCCTCCGGCACGGCAGCCACAGCCACGGCCACACCTCCGGTGACGGCGCGGCGCAGACCGGTACCACGAAGCAGACCCGCGACTGTCACCAACGCCCCACCGCCGATACTGGCCGGCAGAGTCGCCCTCGTGAGTTCGCGAAGTCTGTTGGTCAGGCCCACAGCAGGTCCGGATCGGGACACACCGACATCGGCACGCCTGGTCACCGTTCGGGCTCCGATGGCCGTGACCACGCCACGACCGGATCCGGCAAGCACTGTTGTCCCTGCGTAGGCCATGCACCGTCGCTCGGCCAGTGGCATCCCAGGGGTCGGGTCGGTCTGCTTGTCGACGGGCAGGGACTCTCCCGTCAACGACGACTCGTCGACTTCCAGCGATTCGACGCTCAACAGGCGACAATCTGCGGGCACGATGTCCCCGGACTCGATTGCCACGACGTCACCGAGTTCGAGCGCGTCGGCCGCTGTCTCGACCGTGCCGTCGTTGGTTACTCGCCGAGCTACCGGTTCCTGAGTCCGCAAGAGCCGCTGCACCGCCCGCTCCGAATGAAGCCGTTGAACAGCGGACATCGCGGCATTGCCGACCAAGACCGAGCCGACCAGGACGGCGTCTACCGGTGAACCGAGGACTGCACTGGCAGCGGAGCCGGTCGCCAACACAGGCGTCAGTGGATCCGCCAATTCTGTTCGCAACGCCGACAATCCGTCACGGATCAACCTGAACCGTGCGGGCGCTCGCACACGAGCTTCCGCACGGTGCGGTGTATGTCGGATGGATTCGGATAGTTCGCGAACGACAGCATCACCGTCCATCTCATGCCAGGTATCGCTCGGAGTACCGACAGGGACGGGCGCTTGAATCACAGATCGGGACAGGGTGTATCCGGTCCACAGTCCCGCGGCCGAACCAGCTGTGACCGGCCCCGGCCCTGCCCCTCGAACTCCCGGAAGCATGATCAAGGCACCCAATGCCGAAGAACCTGAGGAGAGTTCGACACCGCGCCTCGTCGCTGTTCGAGCAGCCGGGAGCGCATGGACAACCCGCCACGCCCCGGCCAAGTCGGTGTGGATGTCGGCACTCACGTGCTCGCCACTCGGTGGTGAAATCCCGATGCGTAGCACTGCCTGCCCCGCTATCGCCCTACTCGACACGATCGCAACTGTCCGACCCTCGGCCACCAACGCCGAGAGAGCCTCGCGCAGGCCGGCTTCGGCAGTCGATTGCGCCGGATAGAGCTCGTCGAATCCACTTCGCAGTGATCCGAGCCCGTCGTCGTCGATCGTGACGGCTGCGACCCCGGCCGCACGTATTTCGCCTATCAGTGTTTCCGCCAGACCTTTTCGCACGGGTCGCACGACCACTTCGGCGCCGCCGATGCGGTGCCTTCCCACTCCGACAGTTCCGTCGTTCAGAGCTTTCCTGGCTTGTTCCCACACTGCGACGCGATCCGACTCGGCCACCTCTCGTATGTCGGAAACCCGGAGCGAGTCGTCGAAGAGGACGCTCGGATCGACGAGGACGGTGTCAATACGATCGAGCATGCGTAGAGCCGCAGAGTCCGAAACGGCGGTGTGGTGCGTCCGACACAGACCGTATGACACACCAGCAGCGAATGATTCGCGCGACATCCGAAGCGGCCGCGGCGCCGAAACCTTGATACTGGACGCGACGGTGTCGCCGCCGGCAGAGACGGTAGCCAGTGCAGCCCCGGCCACCAACTGAACCCCTGCGATCCTGTCTGCGTAACGCTCACCTGAGCCACTCGGTTCAGGCCTCACGGAAGAACCGCGACCGCCAGGTTCGAGTGGCCCCACACGCCGAGAGCTTCGCGCCGCCAGAGTTTCGCGCAGCAGCATCGTCCGCAGCCAGAAATCCACGCCCAATGACGCAGGCGCATAGGTCAGAACATCCGCGAACGACGTCGCCGACTCCAATGCGAAGTCGGTGAGCGAACGGCCAAGGCGCTGTTCGATTCGCCGACGCACCCGGGGTTGATAATTGATCGCCGACACCGCCGCCGAGACATAGGCGGAACCCGGCATTCGCGGGGCACCGAATATCGATCCCGCTGCTGCAGGAATCATCCCCACACCCGCCAACGCGAGGGTGCCGGTCCGCAACGCCACGTCACTGACAGCGGTTCGCGGAATCGTCGAACCGCCCACCAACGCGAGTCCCGACAACGCCAGGCGCGGCGGCAAAGTTGCCACCGACACCGCACGCCGGGCCATCGCTGAGAACATCAGTGAGTGGATCGAGTGTGCGAAGAACTGTGAGTTCGATCGTGTGACCGGCCGGCCGCCTTGTGGGAGTTTCCGCTCGATTCCTTCTTTACCTGTTCCGGCTTGCTCGTGCGGCCAACCGCCTTGACCTGGCGATCCGGCCGACCGCTCTTGCGATCCCATTCGTGGAGTACCAGGGCCGTGCCGCCGACTGCCAAGAGCACCGGCCATTCCACCAATCCCGCCGCACCCACGGCCGCCATCGTGAGAACCGCCGTCGGCGTCGAGGAACTACCCGCACGAATTCCGTCTCGGACACCCTCCGCCGATCCACGTATCCCGCCCGTCACTCCACCGATCACTCCACCGCCGACGGCTCCGGCCACCGTCGTCGTTGCGTCTGCCACACCACGAACGACGCGGGTGGCTTCGTCCACAATCATCATCGGACGCTCCTATCAGCAGTCCATCGAAGAATTCAGTATTTGAGGCCATACCCAACACGGACGGCGGCAATCACGATCCGATACATTTTTCGGCGAACCTGGCGAGGGCGCGCCATCGCCAGCGCCGTGAGAGGGTACGGTGCGGGATGCAGCGACCACCTTCATCGACGGGAGTTCCACACAGTGGCGATCATCGGAAATTCGGATCTCGACATCTTCCGACTCAGCTTGGGCGGCAACCCTTTCGGATGGACCGCGGACGAGAAGACGTCCTTCGAGATCCTCGACTCGTTCGCCGAAGCCGGTGCAAATTTCATCGACACCTCCGACTCGTACACGGCGTCGGCTCCCGGCAATTCCGGTGGGGAATCCGAAACGATCATCGGGAAATGGATCACCGATCGGGGACTGCAGAACGACATCGTCGTCGCCACCAAGGTGGGTAGCCATCCCGATTTCAAGGGCCTGAAGGCCGACAACATCGCGGCCGCAGCTGAGGCGTCGCTGCAGCGCCTGCAGACGGACTGCATCGATCTGTACTACGCGCATTTCGACGACCCGCAGACTCCGCTCGAGGAAACTCTCGAAGCCTTCAATGCGTTGGTCGTCGCGGGCAAGGTTCGCTATCTCGGAATCTCCAACTACAGCCCCGATCGCGTCCGGGAGTGGCTGCGAATCACCGAAGAGAACGGTTACGCCGCGCCGATCGCCCTGCAACCGCACTACAACCTGGTTCACCGCAAGTCGTACGAACCCGAACTTGCCCAGATCGCCACCGACAACAACATCAGCGTCTTCCCGTACTTCGCTCTCGCTTCCGGCTTCCTGACCGGAAAATACAAGACCCGCGCGGACATCGAAGGCAGCTCCCGCGAACGACTGACCGCCGGATACTTCAGCGACGCCGGACTCGACGTCGTCGCGGAACTGGCGACAATCGCGCAGGCACACGACAGCGAGATCTCGACCGTCGCGCTGGCCTGGCTGCTGACTCGACCGGGCATCACCGCACCGATCGCGAGCGTCAGCCGGCCCGAGCAGCTCCCGGCGCTACTGGACGCCCCGAATCTGGTGCTCTCGTCGAACGAACTGGACACTCTCGAACGGGTGTCGGCGGCAGTCGGAGCCTGAGATCAGGCAGTTTTGAGATGAGCGCCGAGGGCCGTGTTGTTGATCGTCCAGAACGACCAACCGTCATGGCTCTCGGTGTCGCCTGAGATGTGACCGGTGACGGCATTTGCGGCCGCGGTCGGATCAGGGAATCGGCGGCCTTCCATCGGTCCGCGCATGATCTCGACGACCTCAGTGGTTTCGTCGAAGCGCCCGACCCAGCGATATCCGTGGCAATCGGCTGTCATCTCGAGGCGATTGTCGACGACTTCGATCTCCTCGACACCGCTGGCGCGACGCTTCTTCGCGGCGACCGGCGACGTCTTACGCTTGGTCGCAACCGGGGTCTCGACGTAAATGCTCGGATCCTTGACCGCGGCCAAGCCCAGCGCATCCCAACGATCGTGACCGTGCACGACGCGCCCACGCGGAATCGCGTGATGGCCGGTGCGATTACGTCCGGGGCTGTCCATGATCCACAGGTCGACCTCGGCACGGATGTCGTCGGCGACCTCGTTGGAGGGCAACATGTAGAACTCGTGCGGGTCTGCTGCCAGGTCGACGAACACCCAGAACTCGGAGCGGGTGTCGTCACTCTCGAGCGACTCGTCCTGACGCCTGGCCTGCCAGTCACCGTCGAGCTTGGAACGCACGCGGACGATTCGGCTGACACCGTCAGCGCCCGTCACCTCGACGGGATTACGACGTGAGTGCGTGAGACGGACAGCCTTGCCCCCACGCTGCGTAGCTTCGGAAATGAACGCATTGATGCCGCGGCTTGCGGTGTCTTCCATGATCGACCTGTCTCGAGCGGGTACGCCCGCATCACCGGATCGGCATCGGGGTCGAGCATTGAGCGAAATCCCGGCCTTTACTTCGATCGTGTGGCCGGTCAGTACCCCCGACCTTACAGCTCCGGCGACGGCCTGACTACGGCGCCCGACGCTCGTTCCCAGAGGTCAGCAGTGCAATGTCCCCGTAAAGCGCCGCCCGGTGAGCGAACATCAGCTCTTCCACACCGTCGAATTGATCCCCGACGTAGTGCGTGTTTGCAGCCGAAAGTTCACGTGAGCCGGAGCGCGCAAGTAGGTCGTCGATCCGGCTGTCGAGGCTCGCTGCATGCGCAACCGCGCGCTGCGAACTCAACTGATCCTCGGCCCGTGCGACCAGGTCACCGATCCGCGCGAGGGCCGCCACGCGCTCGACCAGCTGGTCCCAGACCGCGCCGAGCGCTTCCCTGCGCGAAGCGATTCCGGCTCGGGTTCCCTCGTCGCGTGCCAGTGCAGCCGCGTCGTCCAACTCCGCAAGAATCGAACGCAGCGCGACGGTGTCGACCGCGATCTGGGTGATCTCGTCGGCCAGGTCGAGTTGGTTGCGTTGAATGACGAAGTGGTCGGAATGCCACGCGCTGGAGCTTTCGATCCGATCGAACAGATTCCCGGCGAGGTAAAGCAAGGCGTCGTACTCACCGGCGCGTCCCTCGGGTTCTGAATCGACCAGTCCGTCGAGGACTTCCGCGATGCGCCTTCCTGCATCGGCGATGACACCGGTTCCCTGGACCTTCCCGAACTGGGCGGCGAGTTTGTCGAGTGCTGCGTTTCCACTGCTGGCCACGACACCGAGCCCCACCGGCAGCTTGGCAGGAACCGGTGTACGGGTGAGCCCGGCAAAGAGAGCCTCGCGTTGCTCGACGTCGAGATGCAGGCCGTCGCGCCGGTCCTTGCGGATGGCACGGACACTGCTCGCGAAGTGACGATTGGAATGCACGATCGCCGATCGCATCGACTGAACGCGCTTCTCGAGCGCCTGCACCCGTCGTTCGAGGACAACCTGAACCGGGCCGATGCGAGTCGCGAGCAGTCGACGCCTGGTGCGGGCCAGCTCGTCGGTGAGATACCGCAACTCCGAGAAGCCGCCGATCTCCGGGAACGAACGTCCGACGCTGCGCCGGTTCGCCAGGATTGATCGCGTCGACTCGTCCCCATACCCCCCGGCAATCAGCAGCGCGACATCATCGGACAACTCCGGCCGGTTCGACTCGACGGTTCCCGCCGCACACCACTCCCTCACTCGGGTGGAGATGAGCGTTCGCCGTTCGGTCACCGACGCCACGACAAAGACGTCGTCAGTTCCGTCTGCCATCTCACGCCTCCTTGTGGTCGCCGGTTACCACTGTTCCAGAATCTGCCCGAACGCGCGTCGACCCTCCGTTACGCCACCAACACCATCTCGAACCGCGTGAGGAACTCGTCGACATCCGAGGCCGAAATCGGGAGCGGTGGCCGAATCTTCAGAACATTGCCGTGTCTGCCTGTCGCCGAGATCAACACACCGTGTGCACGCAATCCGTTGACAATGTCGAGCGCACCGGACGGATCTGGCTCGCCCGAATCCGCATCGACCACGTCTACCCCAACGAACAACCCAGCTCCACGGATCGCACCCACGCGCGGGTCGCGGTGTGCAGACGTCCGCAACCCATCGGTCAAACGAGCCCCCATCACTGCTGCATTCTCGATCAGCTCTTCTCCCCGAATCACGTCGAGCACCGCCTGCGCCGCAGCAATCGACACGGCATTCCCACCGAACGTGTTGAAGTACCGAAGCTCGCCCGCCGTCAGCTCGACCAAATTGTCACCAAGCACCACCCCGGCGAGAGGTACGCCACCGGCCATCGGTTTTCCGAGGGTGGCGATATCTGCGACGACCCCATGCCTCGCGAACCCCCACATACCGGACCCCAGCCGACCGAAGCCCGGCTGCACCTCGTCCGCGATGAACAGACCACCCGCTTGGTGCACCTGATCGACAGCCGTTGTGAGGAACGAGTCGGTCAATACTCCGTCGGAAGCAAATATCGTGTCGACTAGTAGTGCGGCTACACCGATGCCGTCGCGGTTCAGTCCGTCGATGCACTCTCTGACACGGTCAGCGAACCAGGATTCTCGGTCGATGTCCGCTACGACACGAGGATCAGGCAAAGGCACGACACGGACCCATGGTTCATCGCCCGAATCAGCGGAACCCATCGACGGTGAGCACGCGGCAATGTTGATCGTGCCTCCGTGATAAGCATTTTCGGTGACGATGACACCGGTATTCCCGGTGGCTTCCCTCGCGATGCGCAGGGCAAGATCGTTTGCCTCCGATCCCGTACAGGTGAACATCACAGTGGAGAGCTGACTCGGAAACGTGGACACCAGATCTTCGGCGTACCGGACAATTTCCTCGTTCAGATATCTTGTGTGAGTGTTCAATTCAGCGATCTGTCTACGCACGGCGTCGACGACCTTGGGGTGCGAGTGTCCCACGCTCGCGACATTGTTGTACATGTCGAGGTACGACGTACCGTCACGATCGTAGAGCCGAAGTCCCTGTGCTCGAACGATTTCCACCGGATTTCGATACATCAACGGCGATGCCGGGCCGAGAACATCTGCTCTACGCCTGATGAGATCTCGTGTCCGCGCGTCGAGTCCTGCAGCGTTTTCGGGCACGTAACCGTTTGCGTCGAGTGGCGAGACACGTGATGTTCTCGCATCGCGAAAGTGAGCCGTCATCAATTCCTCCGAAGTGGGTATACGAAATAGGCTGGCCAACCGCGCCGTTCACACCGAGTCGAGCCACAAGGCCCATCTCGGATCGGACATCTTCGCGCGAGCACGCATCAGTTTCCACACTCCGTACTTGTGATAGTCGAAATCCCAACCCGAATTGAGTCGATTGTTGATGCATCCCCACAGGCCCCATTTGACATCTGCCAACGCCCCGAACAAGTGAACACGCGACACGACGGACCACTCGCTGCTTCCGTAAAAGGCGTCTATCAGTTCCAACGTCCGGCGCTCGTCGAAGAACATTTCGGTGACGAAAATCGCCAGCTCATACGCTCTGTCGTTGTTGGCTGCGAATTCGTAGTCGACAAGTTTGAGCGGATGCCCTTCCGAATACAGGAAGTTTCCCGGCATCGGATCGTTATGGCACGGAACCAGATCCAGACCGGAAGCCAACAAGGCAGACTTTGCGGTGTAATACTCACGCTCGATCAGGGCGAAGTCCCCAGGAAGCATCACGCCGTGTTCGCGCGCTTGATCGAGATGCTCGTCGATCATGTCGAAAATCGTCTTCGTCAGGGACATCAGCGGGGCCGAGTGCAGTGTCCGATACAGGTCGACGATCTGCAACGCGATCTCCGGACGCTTGAGATCTCCGTTTGTGCAGCCGCGATACCCTTCCATGTACTCGATCACCTCGATTCCCGTCCGATGATCGAACAGGATCATCTCCGGAGCTATTCCCAGCGAACCCGCCAGCATCGCGGCCTCGTTCGCCGCAACGCGATCGACAAACGACTCGCTCCCGGCACCGGGAATCTTCAAGAAGTACCGGCGGTCGATGCCCTCGACAGTGATTCGCCAATTACTGTTCTGCAGGCCACCGTGCACCGGCGCGTATCGGATCTCTCGTCCGCGCCAGTCTGCGATCGAAGCCAAGGCCTCTTCGACGCCTCTCTCGAAATCCGTTCGAGCAGTACCACACACACGCTCGTCGGCCATGCAGTGCGTCAGGTCAGGTTGCTGAGTGTTCTCGGTCATGGTCATCCTTGCCTCACAGGTTTCGGACTCGGTCGTCGAAATGCGGATCGCGCAAACCGATTCGAGCACGTAGGAATTGCCAGTCTGCGAACTTCGAGTACTCCAATGTTCCCGGTCGAATCACATCGACAAAGGAGCCGATGAGACCCCACTTCAACGAATCCGCAATCCCGTATATGCGACTACGATCGAACAGGCTTGAATCCCATTCTCCCCAGTACATTTCGAAGACAGGGCGCGCCTCGAGATCGGAAGGAGCCAACTCCGCGAGTAATACGCCGAGATCCTGCAGCGGATCCATCATCGCCGCGCAATCCCAATCGACCAATCTCAACGATGCGCCTTCTTCCACGACCAGCACATTCGACACATTGCCGTCGCCGTGACACGGAACAGCGTCGAATCCACTGCTCGCTATTCGTGTTCGGGCAGGATCCAAGGCCCGAAGCATCCAGTCGAGGTCAACTGGCAGTGACGAACCGGCGTGCTGCGCGATGAGCAAGGCAGCATCGAGATCTTCGAAGACCGTTGATGTTCGCGTGAACGGAGGCAGCGCGTGGACTGCCCGTCGCAGATGCACCAGACGTTCGATCGCCTCGACGTCATCGAAGAGATCAAGAGTCGCCGTCGATGCCATCTGCCCTAGATCGTCCATCACCAGCACTCCTGTTGCGGCATTCGAGTGGCGGACTCGAGGACCGATACCCGCTAGTCCCGCTGCGACCGCAGCGCGGAATGACGCTCCGACGTCGACGTACTCTAGCGAATGCTGCTGCATCACTTTGACGAAGAACCGGTCACTGCCAACCGAATTCGGCGTTGCGTCATCGACGATCCAATGATCGGAGTCGGCGCCCCACCAACTCGGGCTGGCCATGACCGGCGATCCAGCGTCCAGTCTTACTTCGGTATCGAGAAACAGCCCACCTGCCGACAATTCCTGTTGAACAAGCTGTTTGATGTCAGTCATCGGACACCTCCGGATACACGTAGCGTGACGTCAGGCCACGTCATGTCGAAAGGCCGCCTGTCCTCGAGCCATTTGGTCATCGCGAGAACATCAATGTCCGCAAAACGTGATCCGACGATCTGCACCCCGACTGGGCAACCGTCGACCATTCCGAAACACACCGTCGACGCCGGCTGCCCGGTCTGGTTGAACCACGCTGTGAAACTGCAATGCGCCAAGGGCCGTTCGGGGTCGAGACCGACCGTATCTGCGTCAAACCCCACCACCGGAATGACCGGGCTGATCACGAAGTCGTACGGCTCGAGATGCCGTTGGAGTCGTGCCTGTGCCGTGTTCACCGCGTCCAGATCGCGTGAATAGTCGGTAGCGCTCGCGAGCGACGCCGGTTCAGCCCACTCGGACACTGCAGCAATCACTTCCGCTCTCCGTTCCTCAGGTATCGACTCCCACTCCGCCCGGGCGCGAACCTGAAACAATCGATCCAGTGGTGCATAGGGATCGGACTCGAACGGCGGGGTCACCCTCGTCACCTTTGCCCCCGCCGCCGCGAGCATTTGCGCAGCAGCATCCACCACGGCAACGACCGCGGGTTCTGCTTCGTATCCGTAGCCCATTCCTGTCATCACGCCGATTCTCAGACCTCTCACCTCTGTCTCCCAGCGGGATTCGTCGATGGACTGCGCTGGGAGTGACCAGGCGTCACGGCTGTCAGGGCGCGCGATGGCCCGGTACATGTCGACCACCTCGTCCACCGTCCTGGCCATCGGACCCGGTGAGCGCATCATCGAAGACGGTAAGTGCGGAATCCTCCCCTGCGTTGGTTTGAGTGCGACCAACCCACAGTGTCCAGCCGGCAATCGCACCGAGCCGGCGATGTCCGTGCCCACCGCGGCATATCCGATGCCCGCCGCAAGGCTCGCACCTGCTCCGGCACTGGAGCCACCGGTGTTGCGTGAGAGATCCCAGGGATTGCGAACGATGCCGTACAGCGAACTGACGCCGGCGGCCATCATGCCGAAGTCCGGCATCGTCGTTTTGCCCACGATGACGGCGCCTGCCTCCTTCAATCGCGCCGCGGGCGGTGAATCACTCTCGGCATCAGGAACATCCGAGTGCGCTGCGCTCCCGTGACGCCACGGCATACCGACTGCATTGACGCTGTCCTTGATGGTGACCGGGACTCCGTCGAGACTGCTCAACGGGGTGCCGGTCGCCCATCGTGCCGCCGATTTTGCGGCCGCTGATCGGGCGCCGTCCACGTCGACCATCGCCATAGCGTTGATCGACGGATTCACAGCGTCGATCAACGCGAGAGTTGCACTCAATGAATCCACGGGCGTGAACTCACCAGTTCGGTACCCCTCAACGAGCGACGACATGTTCTGCGGAAGTACCTTGTCAATCACGATTGCTCCTGTTCCGACGACAATCCTTCTACTACAAGCCGTTCGAGCACACCCGTCAACATGTTCAGTCCAGCCAACAGATCTTCGGGTTTGGTGTATTCGTTCTCCGCGTGCGAGATGCCGCCGACGCTGGGCACGAATAGCATCACCGTCGGCACCAGGTCTTTGAGATTGATCGAATCGTGTCCTGCTCTGGTGAGCATTCTCCGGGCGCTCAGACCCAATCCGCCGGCAACCGACTCGGACAGCTCGATACCGGCGAGATCGTAGGAGGTGCTGGGGCGCAGCGAACCCGATTCGATGTCGACGGAGACTTCGCCCAGCGCCTCGATATCAGCTTTCGCCTGCAGGAACAGCTCATGAGCCTTGTCGAGAGCCGCTTCCTCACTTGACCGGATATCCACTGACATGACTACGTCGGACGCCACCACAACGGGTGAGTTCGGTTGGACGGTCAATCTTCCGATCGATGTGAGAACAGCCCCCGCAGGGAACGCCGACGCCACTTCACGAACCGCGACGATCATCTGTGCTGCGCCGAGGAGCGCATCCCTACGGTCTTCGATCAACGTCGCACCGGTGTGTGCCTGTTCGCCGCGAACTCGGACGAGATACTTGCGTACTGCCCAGTTGGCGGTGACCACGCCGATCGAGATCCCTTTCTCTTCCAGGACTCGCCCTTGCTCGATGTGGATTTCTGCGTACGCACTGCACTCCGGCGGCTCGTCCGAACCCAGGTAGCCGATATCACTGAGTGCGCCGCGGACCGTCCGACCGTCCGAATCGACGGTGTCGAGGACCTCACCCGCCGCGAACTTCCCGGTGAAAACCCCACTGCCCATCAAGCTGGGGCTGAATCTGCATCCCTCCTCGTTGAACCAGTCGACGACCGTGAGGTTGAAGGACGGTGTGATACTTCCGGCAGCGACTCGTTCGGCGACAGCGGCGGCAGCATGCGCCCCGGCAAGAACGCCGAAGGCTCCGTCGAAGCGACCTGCCTTCGGCTGACTGTCGAGGTGCGAGCCGACCAAGATGTGCGAAGCGCCTTCGATCCACTCGAGGGAGCCGAAAAGGTTGCCCACTGCGTCGACGCGGCAATCGAAACCATTCTCCGTCAACCAGATACGAAACCAGTCTCTGGTCTGCCCGTCCGCCGCGCTTGCGGCTTGACGTTCCACTCCACCTCCCTCGGTGGCGCCGAATCTCGACATCGCGTCGAAGTCTGCGAGGAAATCAGACATTCGTTACCCTCACCGAGGAATCCTCCACCTTGGAGACATGATTCGAAACAACCGAACGAGCGGCGATATCGAACATCTCTTCCACCCGAGTTCGCTCAGCCGCCGAGATGCCGGTCAAAGCGGAGACGACCAGGAACACGATGAGATTGACGGCCATTCCGACTACACCGCCGGTCAGTGAGCCAAGTCCGGCGATGTCATCCGGGTAGATGAAGGTCAACACCAATGCAATCCCGAAACCCGACAGCATGCCCGAAACTGCCCCGTACTTGTTGCCACCCCGCCAGAAGATTCCGAAGAAGAGCGGAACGGCCAACTGGACTACGCCCTGGTAGGAGATTTGTGCAAGGAGCTGCAACCGAGTCATGTCGTACGTTACGTAGGCCACCACTCCGGCCAATGCCATGAACCCCACCATGCTGACTTTTGCGACCACGGTAAGTGCCGAATCCGAAAGTTTGCGCTTGTCGGAGTTGACGAGATCGTTCGCAATTTGCAGACCACACACTTGGACACTTCCGTCGATGTGGCCCATCGACGCCGCGAACACCATTGTCACACCCAGACCGAGTAGCCAGGTTCCCCCGTACGACTCCATGATCGTGAACCATGCAGCCTGCGGGTTTGCGATGACCTCCGGCATCTGAGATGCGGCGATACCCAACAACATCAACAGCGTGTAGAACACACTCGAGATCAACACGGTACGTATAGTCCCCGCTTTTACTGCACGGACTCCCGACGCGGTGTAGATCCGTTGGAAACTCATCGGCCAGCACAACGATCCGACTACGCCGGTGAAGATCAGGCTGAAGAGGTAGAACGGACCGTAAGCGTCGCCGTCGCCGGGCACCCGCAGGAATTCGATTGGGACCTGCGCCAGCGCATTCATGCTGATCGGGCCGCCGGCGACGCCGGACAACAAGACCAGACATACAAGTGCTGCAATCACGTACGCGACGATCCCTTGGAACGCATCGGTCATGATCAACCCACGCATGCCCATCTTCACTGTCCAGTACTGACGGATCAGGATCAGCGCCAACCCGACAAGCAGGCAGGTGGTCACCGACCATCGACCCTCACTCGCGTATTGAAATACCTCCCCCAGTGCCTGCATTCCGAGAACCACCCACGGGAAGACCGAGACGATTCCGATGAGACTGGCGATCATCTTCACCGAACGTGAATTAAACCGCAAGCCAAGAAGATCCGGCTGTGATCGAAGGTTGTATCGGGCACCCCATCGCCACGCTCTTGTAGCCATGAAGTACATCATCGCGACACCGAGACTGGAGTAGGCGAGGCCGTAGAATCCGAAAACTCCTGCACCCGCAGCCATCCCGAAGAAAGCGATGAATACCGCGCCCGGCCACCAGGAGTTCACGTAGCACATGGCCACGTACCACGGGCCGTAGCTACGGCCGCCGACCGAGTATTCCTCGAACGTCGGCTTCGTCTTCTGCTGAGTCGCATAGAGAATGAAGAGCACTCCGGCGTAGAACAACGCCAGCATTCCGAGCATGATTGCCATGTCATTCTCCATTCGGACCGGCCGGCGTCAGCGCCAGCTCTTCGTCGAGTTCACCGCGAAGGTCTTCGACCCTGTACAAGCCCCACAGGCCCAACCCGAGAACCAACGCGTCGAGAATCCAGTACATGATGCTGAACGGGATTCCGAACACCAGCGTCGAAACCCCACTGCCCCAGAGATAAAGGGGCGGGAAAAGTGCAAACAGCAGCGCAATACCGTAAACGGACCCAAAGAACACCATGATCTTTCGGTGACTGAGCCCGCGGATGAAATCCTTCATCGGACCTTCCCTCAGTTGACGAGCTGGCGAATGGAGTCGTGCAGATGAGCGTTCGATGCAATTCCGTTGCCACAGTCGAAGTTCCGACGACCGTCGAGACTCGAGAAGCGACCACCCGCCTCTTCGATGATCACCGGCATCGGCGCGAGGTCGTAGGCCTTGGTCGTATAATCGACGATCGCATCGGCGTGCCCGCAGGCGACCATCGCATAGCCGTACGCGTCACCCCAGGTGCGGAGAATGACGCCCCGCGAGTTGAGATCGCGGATCGTATCCGGCTTCCAGTCCTCGAGCCACGTGGCCATCAGATACGCGCCGTCGAGATCCGTCCGGTCGGAGACAGCGGCGGGCTCGTCGTTTCTCCAGCATCCACCGCCCTTTTCTGCTGACACGAGCACACCGGCGCTGGGCAGATTGATCGCCCCGAATGTGATTTCACCCGCCTCTTCGTATGCGAGGAGGTTCGCATAGAGCGGCACCGAGTGGACAAACGACTTCGTTCCGTCGATCGGGTCGATGATCCACCGATTTCCGCTCGAACCCACGACGTCGTCGAACTCCTCGCCCATGATGCCGTCATCGGGGAAGTTCTCGGACAAAGCATCGCGAATCATCTGTTCGATCTCTTGATCAGCCTGGGTGACTGGCGATCCATCCGACTTCGTGTCGACCCGCAGCGTCGACTTGTCGAACCAGTGCCTGGCAAGATCTCCTGCTTCTCGAGTAATCGCCAACGCAATCTCGGCACGGGTCGAAAGCATTCGATTCACTGCTGGTGCCCTCCATTCCCTGAATAGGAGTCCGAAACCGACGACTTCGGACTCCCCAGAGATTCGGGCTAGACCATTTCTGGTTCTCTCACCAATTGTTAACGGCGTGTTACAGATCACACTTCGTGTTGTGGTGGATCGGGTGCCTCACTAGTTTTGGGGTTCAACGAACTGCCGTATTGCGAGGTCACGCCATATGTCGATGATGGAGCAGACTCGATCTGCGCTGTTACGGCTCGCTCAGGAACTCGAAGGACGCTCCGTGGGCAAATTCCCGCCCGAGCGCGAACTGGCAGCACGACTGGGGACATCTCGCACGACAGTGCGCAGCGCACTCGACGCGCTGGAACGTGAAGGATTGGTACATCGGGTCAAAGGCCGAGCAGGCGGCGCCTTTCTCACCAGCGTCCACGCAGACGCCCCCACTCCGGAGAACGCACGATCCCTGTGTGCCAGCCGACGACTGTCCCGAAATCTGAATACAGTCATGGGCGTACCGCAAATGCTCCAGGAACAAGGATTCCAGGATGGCACCAGAGTGCTGTCAGCACGTCTGGAGCGACCCAGCCCGCGAGCCGCCCAGATACTCGGAGTTTCCCCGGACCGCGATGTGATTTCCTTGTTGCGCTTACGATTTGCCGACGGTGACACGTTGTCGCTGGAACGGATGTATCTGGGCGACCCCGGATGCCGCGATCTGCTCAGAACGCACATGGATTCCGTCTACGAAGCCCTGCGTTGCAAATTCGGAATCGACATCTCGGCCACCGACGAATCCATCGAACTGGCAGAAGTCAGCTCCTCGGTGTCGACGCTTCTCGGACAACCGATGCCGGCCCCGGTGCTCAAGCTGGAACGAATCGGCTACGACCAGCATGAGCGTCCCGTCGAGTACTCGGTAGACCTCTTCCGTGCGGACCGAACACGACTGAGCGTGAGCACGCGGCCGGGACACCGTGTGTGAGCCCAGGCCGACCCTGCCCCCAAAGTCGACGTACCTCTGCCATACCGTAGGCGTGTGACCTCCCTGCGATCAGACGCGCACGCAGGTCACTCGCGCGCATCACGGACCCCTCCAGCGGTTCAACCGCTGCTTCCAGATCTCGCGATCGAACAACTCCAGTCTTTGTTGCAGGTACGTTCCTGGACTCTCGCGGAATGGTTCGCGATGGCCGACCAACGCGGATTCCTCGCGCCCGCTGCCAGCGTTCCGCTCTTCATGGAAGCCGCGCTGAAGTATCCCGAGCACCGCGAGGCGCTACTTCGCCTCGCCGGTCGACGCGGGCAGTACCTGGCGGAGCAGAACCCGGATTGGGCCCAGCTACGACGAATCGGATCACGCCGGGACGAGCTGTGGCTTTCGCCCGATCCGGACGACCGTACGGCCTGGTTCGATTACATACGTACGGTCGACCCGGAACTGGCGAGCGAAGAGCTCGAGATCGCTTGGGACGACGAGGCCACGGCAAGCCGGCTGCACTTCCTCGACCATCTCGACGTCGGGCTGGGTGAACACGACTACGCGCTCCTCGAGCGTGCACTCGACGATCCAGCCGTGCGGGTCCGTGAGCGTGCAATTCAACTACTACGGCAACTCCCCCGATCTCCGTTTGCCTCTCGAATGGTCACTCGGGCTCGGTCCTGGGTGCGGCTCGAGACGAAGCCCTTGCGGCCGCGCCTTGCCGTCCGATTGCCCGGCTCGCTCGACGACCTCGCATTTCGTGACGGCATCGAAGACGTCCACTACAAGAACAAGGGCATCCGGCGCTGGTGGTTACGGCAAGTCGTGACCGCCACTCCGCTGACGCTGTGGGAATCTATGGCCGGTTCGCCACGCGAGGCCCTCACCATCCCCATCGAGAAGCAATGGCGCGCGGTGATGATCGAATCATGGATTGCCGCAACCGTTCTCCAGAAGAACACCGCGTGGGCGTCGGCATTTCTGGAGCGGGACGGGCGCACGACGGACCGGAGAATCGTCGCCATCGCGGACCCACGCGAGCGCGTCGAGTACATCGTTGCCGGCCACGCGGACGAGTACCTTCTGGGCGTCGACGGCAGCGCACTACTCGACGGCATCGACCGCCCATGGCCCCTGGCCGTCGCCGAAAAGTTGTTGAATGCCTTGGAGAACGAAGCTCTGGATCATGCTGCGACGGGTGAGGACTTGGGCATCCACTCGCGTCACAGTCACTTTTCCACCCTGCGAAGCGTGCAGGCGCGCTTCCCTTTCGACGCCGTACCGCTTCTACAGGACGCGGCAGCCCGAACGAGCGACCCCGGGTGGCAACACGCATTCACCGACAGCGCCGTCAACATCGAGCAGCGCCGACTCCGCTTGGACGTCCTGCGCAATCACCGCTGAACGACGAAGGGGCCGCATCCTTGGAACGGATTGCGACCCCTTCGTTGTTCGTGAAAGATCAGACCACGCTGACCATCTCGTGATCAGCCACACCGGCGGCCAACACCCGAAGGTGATCTTCGGTGCTGCCGAGGGTGTGCTCGATGGCGACGAGTCGGCTCACGTAGTGCCCCACCGGGTACTCGGCGGTCATACCGATACCACCATGCATCTGGATCGCCTCCTGGCCGATGAGCCGAGCCGAACGCCCGATCTGCAACTTCACCCGCGAAGCGATCACTGGATCGACGACGCCGTCGGCAAGGGACATCGTTGCGTACAGACTCATGCTGCGCGCCAACTCGAGCGAGACGTACAGGTCGGCGGCGCGGTGTGTCAGTGTCTGGAACTTTGCGAGGGGAACCCCGAATTGCTTACGCGTCTTGAGGTATTCGGTGGTCAGGCGTAGCGCCTCTTCCATCGCTCCGACAGCCTCGGCGCACAGCGCGGCCTGCTCACGGATCTGCGCGGCCTGGATCAGAGCAGTAGCGTCACCGCCCTCACCGAGTGCTTCGGCCGGCGTATCGGTGAACTCGATCTGCGCACCGCGCAACCCGTCGTGAGTGGCGTAGGACTTGCGTACCAAACCGGAGGCATCGCTCTTGACGAGGAACAGTCCGACGCCACCGCCGGGGAGCGCAGCGCTCACGACCAAGATGTCCGCCGTCGCGCCGTGGCCGACGGGATTCTTGATACCGGTGATGGTCCAGCCGCCGTCGACCTGGGCCGCCGCGGTGGCCCGTTCGGTTGCCGGCCAACGGATTCCGGGTTCCTGATCGGCGAACGCGAGGAACGTGGTGCCCTCGGCCACTCCGGGAAGAATCGACGAACGCTGCTCTGCACTGCCACCTTCGGAGATGAGGCCGCCCGGCGTCACGACCGCGTCGAGTAGCGGCTCGGGTGCCAAGCGTCGACCGATCTCGGTCATGACCGCGCCGATTTCCACTGGGCCGGCGTCCATGCCGCCGTCGTCCTCGGAGAATGTCAGGCCGAGCAAGCCGACCTCGGCCAACTGCTTCCAGACCTGCGGGCTCCACCCGGGATCGGAGTCGATGATCGCGTTGCGCTTCTCGGCGTCGTAGCTACGCGCGAGGAGATCCTTGGTGGTGTCGCGGAGAAGTTTTTGTTCGTCGTTGAGTTCGAAGTCCATGCCACGCCTCACAATCCGAGGATCGAGGAGGCGATGATGCTGCGCTGCACTTCGCTCGATCCGCTGTAGATGGATACCTTGCGGTAGTTCAAGTACGTCGGGGCAGTGTGCTGTGCCCAGCTCGCGGAGGCGATGTCGCTGCCCGCGTCGTACGGCAGTGAATCAGGGCCGGCCACGTCCATCAGCAGTTCGACGCTCGCCTGCTGCAATTCGGAGCCACGAAGCTTGAGCAGCGACGACGCCGGGTTCGGCTGGCCGTCAGCGGAACTGGCTACCACTCGGAGCTGAGTGAGCTCGAGGGCAAGCAATTCGTTTTCGAGTTCGGCGAGGCGAGCAGCGAAGAGCGGATCTTCGAGCAGTGTTCCGTTGCCGACCTTGACCTCGGCAGCGCGGGCCTTGGCCTGGGCCAGACGAACCTTCGAGAACCCGACGCGGGTGACACCGGTTCGCTCGTTGCCGAGCAGGAACTTGGCGTAGCCCCAGCCCTGGTTCTCTTCACCGACCAGGTTCTCTCCCGGAACGCGGACGTCCTCGAAGAACACTTCGTTGACCTCGTAGCCGCCGTCGATCAGCTTGATCGGGCGGACCGTGACGCCAGGCGTCTTCAGATCGACAAGGATGAACGAGATGCCGGCCTGACGCTTGGGCGCATCGGGATTGGTACGCACGAGGCAGAAGATCCAGTCGGCGTACTGTCCCAGCGTCGTCCAGGTCTTCTGACCATTGATGACCCAGTCGTCGCCGTCGCGGACCGCACGGGTCTTGAGCGAAGCGAGATCGGAACCGGCCTCGGGTTCGGAGAATCCCTGGCACCACCAGATGTCGAGGTTCGCAGTCGCCGGAAGGAACTTCTCCTTCTGCTCCTGCGAGCCGAAGGCCGCGATGACCGGACCGACCATGTTGGCGTTGAACGCCAAAGGTTCGGGAACCGACGCAAGCTGCAGTTCGTCGAGCCAGATGTTGTGCTGGACCGGGGTCCAGTCCTTGCCGCCCCACTCGACCGGCCAGTGCGGTACCGCCAGACCGTGAGCGTTGAGGATCTGCTGCGCCTCGACCATACGGTCGCGCCCCAACTCCTCGCCGTGGGCGTACGCCTCCCTGATGTCCGCGGGGATTTGCGTACGGAAGAACGTCCGCATCTCGTCGCGGAACGCTAGTTCCTCGTCGGTCAATGCCAGGTTCATCGGGATTCCTTCGCACTCGAAACCGGATTCATGTTCGGTTCGACCGTACCCCGACAACTATGGAGGCGGAACAGGTACCGCAAAAGACGGCACTCAGAGCCGACCTCCTACACGGTTTTCAGGACCAACAGGTAACCCCCGCCCGCGGCGTCGATGCTTGTTTCGACATTCAACGCGGGAGCCAGACGCGACAACCGATCGATCAGCCAATCCGACGCTTCCTGCGCGTCGTCCTTGCCGGGGCAGCGAGCGACGGCGACGCGACCACCCTTGCGCTCGAGCTGCTCCACGACCCCGATGATCGGAGCGGGATCCACGACGAACAGCCGATCCGGCCATTCCACAACAGGTTTGACCGCACCCTTCTTGGTGTTGCATGCACGGTGCGCCAAGCGTTCGACGCCACCTTTGGTCTTGCCACCCTTTTTTGCGGTGTTGATGCTGTCGATACTCGGGCCGCGCGGATCATTGACGGACATATCGGGATCGACCGGTTCGTCACACAGCCAGCAGCGCCAGGATTCACGTTCGCCGACTTCTTGAAGGGTGCTCATGTGGCAACGGTACCGTGCGCACTTTCGGCTGCTTCCGCTACCAAAAGTGCGCACGGGGGCCGAAGGCCCTACATGTCTGCAATCGCCTCCAGCGGCTTTGTCTTGGCCGCTCGGTTGGCCGGCCACAGCGCCGCCAAGACACCCACCACACCCGAGCCGATCAGCATTCCGACCACCTGACCCCACGGGATCGTGATCTTGTCGAGGCCCTGATCCGCGAGAGTGCTCACGAAGGCCCAACCGAACGCGATGCCGAGAACAACTCCGACCGCCGCGCCGTACACCGCGATGAGCACCGACTCGAGGTAGATCGTGCGTCGCATCTGTCCGCGCTGCATGCCGACAGCACGCAGCATTCCGATTTCTCGTCGCCGCTCGACCACCGACAGTGCCAGGGTGTTGATGATGCCCAGGATTGCGATCACGACCGCGAGTGCAAGCAGTCCGTAGAGGATCGCCAACAACGTGTTGATCTGCTGGCCCTGAGTTCCCTTGAACTCCTCACGATCCTGCACCTGGACGACGACGTACTTCTCCGTGGCCGTTTCGAGCTCGGATCGCAGCGTTGTCAGATCCGCGCCAGGCTTCGCCTTCACCAGAACCACGAAGTCCGGCAGACTCTCGGCCGGCATCAGCTTCCGATACGCCTCGTCCGAGACGATCCACGAGCCGATCAGCTGGTTGTCCTCGAACACTCCCGCGACAACCGTCTGGTACTCGACGCCGCCGGGACCGGTCAACGTCTGGGTCGAACCCACAGTCCAACCCTTGTCGTCCGCAGTCGACTTCGAGACGAGCATGTTGTTGCCGGTCAGATCGACCGTGCCCTCGAGGATCTTGTATTCGAGCACGCCTTCGATCGGGCCGTCGAACGAAGCGCCCTGCTCGTCCTCACCGTCGACCTTCGCACGCACTCCGTGCAACGACGTCGCGCTCTGCACGTCGGGCACCTGTCGGACCGCGTCGGCCGCACCTCGCGGCACGCCGATCGCGTTGGGACCGGTCAGGATGTAGTCGGCCGAAACACCCACGTCGACAAGAGCATTGATGCTCGCCTTGGCCGAAGAACCGAACACTCCGATGACCGTCACCAGCATCAGACCGAGAGTCAACGCGAATGCCGTTGCGGCCGTGCGACGGGGATTGCGCACCGCATTGGTACGAGCCAATCGCCCGATGGCACCGAACGGCTTGGCGAACACGGCACCGAGCGCGCCGACGATCGGCCGCGACAGCGCGGGAGCCCCGAGAAGCACCGCGATGATCAACGAGAACGCACCGAGCCCGACGATCAGCGCCGCGCCACCACCGGTACCGCGAGAGCCGAACACGAGCAGTGCCACACCGATCACGCCGAGAATCGCACCGATCAACGTCCGCACTCGCAGTGAGTCACCGGTAGAGGCGAACTCCTCACGCATGGCCGCCACCGGCGGGATCTTCGACGCACGACGAGCCGGGGCGTAAGCGCTGAGCGTCGTGACGACGACGCCGACCACCAACGCGACGATGATCGTGCGGGCACCCACCTGGAGCGGGCCTTCCGGCAGACCGACGTCGAATGTGTTGAGGAGACTGCGCAATCCGTAGGCGAGACCGATACCGCCGAGCAGACCGATGATGCTGCCGATGAGTCCGACCACGAGCGCCTCGGTGACCACCGAACGGCCGACCTGCGCTCGGCTCGCACCGATCGCACGCAGCAGCGCCAGCTCACGAAGACGCTGCGCCACGATCATCGAGAAGGTGTTGTAGATGATGAACGTTCCGACGAGTAGAGCAATCGCGCCGAACGCCAACAGGAAGTAGTTGATGAAGCTCAGCGCCGAGTCGACCTCGGCCTTGGTCTCCTCACGAACCTGGTCGCCGGTCTGCACCTTGAGATCGGGGAAAACCTGCTCGACGCGTTGCTGCAGTTCCGTCTGCGACACCCCGTCGCCCGCGACGTCGATGTACTCGACGTGTTGGCCGTCGGTGAAGAGTCCACGGGCCTGCTCGTCGGTGAAGAGCGCGCCGATGAACCCGCCGGTGTCGCTGCCCGCCCCCTCGTAGATACCGGACAACGTCACGTCCACGATTCCGCGAGCCGGTGCCAGAACCTTGGCGGAGTCCCCCACCTTCAGTCCGGCTCGCTCGGCGGCGCTGGTGTTCAGCGCGACCTGACCGGTCTGCGTCGGAGGCGCGCCCTCGACGAAGGTGTCGGGTTCGGCAATCGCCTGGCCCGGCGGTAGGTAGGACTGCCCGATACTCGGCGCGCCGCCGGTCTGAACAGCGCCGCCGTCTGCGTTGATCAGGACGATCTGTCCGCTGACGGCCGGCGCCACCGCTCGGACACCGTCGACTGCGGCAAGTTTGTCGACATCCTCGACCGGACCGCCACTGGTGTTGCGCTCTTCCATCGATACCCGGACGTCGACGCCCTGGGCGGTGTTCTCGAAGATCGAATCGAAAGTCTTCTGGAGGGTGTCGGTGAAAACGAACGACCCCGCGACAAAAGCCGTGCCGAGCACCACGGAGAGAACCGTCAGCGCAAGTCGCACCTTGTGTGCCGCCAGGTTGCGCAGGGAAACCTTGCGCATCGGCGAGTTACTTACCGAAGCCATGTGCTCAAGCCCCGGCTTCCACGTTCACGACCGCCTGCGGAGCGTCCAGACGCTTCATCCGGTCGAGGACCGAATCCGCCGTAGGCTCGCGCAATTCGTCGACGATCTTGCCGTCCGCGAGGAACACCACCCGGTCGGCATACGCCGCTGCCCGCGGATCGTGCGTCACGATCACCACGGTCTGGTTGAACTCGTCGACGGCCGCCCGCAGGATCGAGAGCACCTCACCGGAGGACTTCGAATCGAGGTTTCCGGTCGGCTCGTCGCCGAAGATGATCTCCGGCTGACCCGCCAGCGCACGCGCACACGCCACACGCTGCTGCTGACCACCCGAGAGCTCTCCCGGCCGATGATCGAGGCGATCCCCGAGACCCAGCTTGGTCAGGACGCTGTTCAGCCAGGTCGGGTCCGCCTTGCGTCCCGCGATGTCGAGCGGCAACGTGATGTTCTCGAGCGCCGTCAGCGTCGGCACCAGGTTGAACGCCTGGAAAACGAAACCGATGCGATCGCGTCGTAATTGGGTCATCTGTTTGTCGGAAAGCGTCGTGAGTTCCGTGTCGCCGATGAGAACGGAACCCGAACTTGCGGAATCCAGACCGGCGAGGCAATGCATCAGCGTCGACTTACCGGAACCGGACGGCCCCATGATCGCCGTGAACTCACCGCGGGCGAAATCTGCGGACACAGAACTGAGTGCGTGCACCTGGGTATCTCCGGTGCCGTAGGTCTTGGACAGGCCGACTGCGCGGGCCGCGACATCCTGGGCGTGCGAACTCATGATCGCCTTTCCTGTTCACTTCGGTGCTACTTTGCGGGCGTGACGGGCGCCCGTGAAAACACGGACGCCCGCAATGGTTGGTTCCATCCTGTCGGGTGGCGGGCGCGCCCGCCATCGGGGACCACCCTGATATCTGCGGCCGAGCCGGTCAGGGTGGGGGGAATGCGACCCCTCCTGCTTGTGCGCATTGACTGGAAACAGCGATACGAAGACCGGGCGCACATTAACCTTGTGACACCAATCACACGAGAGAGGCGGCCGAATGTCCGACGCCACCGCTGGAATCATTTTCGATCGGCTAGAGCACTGGGCGACGGTCAAGCCTGATCAAGCAGCGATGACCTTCCAAGGGACCGAATTCACGTGGGCCCAGTGGCGGGACCGCATCTTGCGTATCGCCGCCGCCCTCGCCGAATCAGGCATCGGTGCCGGCGACACTGTCGCGTTCGTCGACAAGAATCATCTGTCCTGTCTCGAAGTCACCTACGCCGCCTCACTGCTCGGCGCCGCGAATGTCGTTCCCAACTGGCGACTTTCGAGCGAAGAGCTGGATTACGTCCTCGCGGACTGTGGCGCTCGCATTCTGTTCGTCGGCAGCGAACTACTCCCCCAGGTCGTCGCGATGCGAGACCGCTTGACGGCCGTCGAATCGATCTTCGCCGTCGGCGGTGAACACGACGAATTCGAGCCGTGGATCGACGAGGTCACACCGCTGCACTCCCGCCCCGAGGTGAGCCCCGATGCCACCGCTCTGGTTCTCTACAGTTCCGGGACGACCGGTCGCCCCAAGGGTGTCCAGCTCACGCATCGAAACCTGTTCGCGCACAGCAACAATGTCCTCGAAATCCTGCCGGCCCACGAGGATCACCGATTCTTGATCGCGATGCCGATGTTCCACGTCGGCGGAACGTGCTACGCCATCATGGCAATTCACACCGGTGGCCGCTGTTACTTCACGAGAGAAGCCGACGGACCGTCGATCTTCGCCGGTCTCGCCGCCGGAGCCAACATCGCCTTTCTCGTCCCACCGGTCATTGCCGGAGTCCTGGCCGCAGGCGAGCAGGCGGTCGCCGCCTTCAAAGCATTCAAACGCATCACCTACGGCGCCGCCCCCATGCCGCTCCCACTGTTGCGCGCGGCACTCGCAGCGTGGCCGGACACCGAATTCGTGCAGGTCTACGGCATGACCGAAATGGCAGGCGTCATTACCGCGTTGATGCCGGACGTTCACCGCGACGAGTCGCAGGTCGAGCGCATGGCATCGGCAGGTACGGCGATCCCCGGCGTCGAGATGCGCGTGGTGGACCCCGTCACGCTCGAGGACGTGCCCACCGGAACGACCGGTGAACTGTGGTGGCGATCCGAACAGTGCACACCCGGATACCTGGGCAAGCCTGAGGCGACGGCCGAAACGATTACCGCAGACGGGTGGCTGCGTAGCGGCGACATGGGCCGCGCCGACTCCGACGGCTTCGTCTTCATCGAGGACCGCCTCAAGGACATGATCATCACCGGCGGCGAGAACGTCTACTCCCCCGAGATCGAACGAGTACTGGTGGAGCATCCGGCAATCGCCGAGGTCGCGGTCATCGGCGTTCCCGACGACCGTTGGGGTGAAACCGTCAAGGCTGTCGTGGTTCTCACTGCCGAAGCGCAGATCGACGAAGCCGAACTGATCACCTATACACAGGAACGCCTCGCAAAGTTCAAGTGCCCGACCAGTATCGACGTCGTCGAGATTCTTCCCCGCAATCCCACCGGAAAGATCCTCAAACGCGACCTCCGCAAACCGTACTGGGAGAACCGCGAACACAAACTGGTCTGAGTTCGCGTGCTGTAATGGGGCGGTGACTTCGCGCCGCCCCACCACACCCAATCCGACCGATCCGTGCCCGTGCGGCAGCGGCAACGCGTTGGCCGAATGCTGCGGCAAGTACATCAGCGGAGTAGCGCACGCACCGACCGCCGAAACCCTGATGCGTTCGCGTTACACGGCTTTCGCTGTGATGGACGACGAATATCTCACGCGGACTTGGCATCCCGACCATCGCCCAGCCCAACTCGATCTCGACCCCGACCAGAAATGGCTCCGGTTGGAGATCCTGGACACCGAACGGGGCGGGCTGTTCGATTCCGACGGCGTCGTGGAATTTCGCGCTCACTACACATTCGGACGCGAGCGGGGAATGCTCCACGAACGCAGTCGATTTGCGCGAACAGAGGGTAAGTGGCTCTATGTCGACGGCGATATCGGTTAGGTAACTCCGGGCACCGCCGCCGCGGATCCCGATAACGCGAGCCCTACGATCGAGTCATGACAACGAACCGGACGAGATCATTTGCCGCTGTCGCTGCCATCGCAGTGGGCGTGAGCCTGACTGCCTGTTCGCAGGACGCGGAGACCACTCCCACGGCAGCCACCTCGGCCGTCACCTCGACCTCGACCTCGAGTGCAGCAGCGTCGACCACAGAACCAGTCCCGACGGACAGCTCCGACAAGACGTCGGCTGCGGGCACCGAATCCAAGCTCACCGTCGTCGACATCCGAGTGGGCGAGCACGACGGATTCGATCGTGTCGTCTACGAAATGGGTGGAACCGGCACACCCGGTTGGCGCGTCAAGTACGTCGACGCGGCGACGCAGGAAGGCAGCGGTAAGCCCGTGGACATCAAGGGTGCCGCAGTGATCCAGGTCCTGATCGACGGTTCCGCATATCCCTTCGACAGCGGAGTCGAGCAGTACTCCGGCCCCAACCCGGTCCCCGGCGTCGGCGGAGTCGTGACCGAGGTCAACGGGTCCAACGTCTTCGAGGGAGTCACGCAGTCGTTCATCGGCGTGACCGAGAAGCAGCCGTTCACGGTCACGACGCTCAGCGACCCTCCTCGCGTGGTGGTCGACGTGGCCCGCTGAGGCCGCACTTGACCTGAAGTTTGGTTGAGGTTCTACCTTCGTGTCGTACCGGCCACGTAATCTTCGTGGCCGGCGACCGGAGGGGCGAAGTCATGAGTATGGAAGTCACCGCGTGGAACGCGATGTACAACGCGATGCACGCGCAAGAAGATCGGCGCCCGTTCTCGAAGGCGACACTGAAGCGGATCGCGACGTTCGCAGTTCCACAGAAACGCAACCTCAGCTGGTACCTCGTACTGAGTGTCGTCACTGCTGCGCTTGCCGTGGCAACACCTGTCCTGGCCGGGCGCGTGGTCAACGCGATAGTCGGCGGCGACGCCGTCGACGTGGTCGTCAAACTTGCCGCCCTGATCGCACTGGTTGCACTTCTCGAAGCCGCTCTGGGACTGTTGACCCGGTGGCTCTCGGCCAGCATCGGCGAAGACCTGATCCTGCATCTGCGCACCACCGTCTTCGATCACGTCCAGAAGATGCCCATCGCGTTCTTCACCAGAACTCGAACCGGAGCACTGGTCAGCCGTCTCAACAACGACGTCATCGGCGCTCAGCGCGCCTTCAGCGACACCTTGTCCGGAGTGGTCAGCAATCTGGTCACCCTGGTGATCACGCTGATCGTCATGCTCGGGATCTCCTGGCAGATCACCGTCCTCGCGCTGCTACTTCTCCCGATCTTCGTCATCCCCGCACGGCGCATGGGCGCAAAACTTGCAGCACTCAATCGTGAAGCAGCCAACCATAATTCGCTCATGAGCACCCAGATGACGGAGCGGTTCTCCGCTCCCGGCGCGACTCTGGTCAAGCTGTTCGGCCGCCCGTCGCAAGAATCTGCGGAGTTCGCGGTTCGCGCCAGGCGTGTGCGCAACATCGGAGTCCGGACCGCAATGCTGCAGTCCGTCTTCGTCACAGCGCTGACACTGGTCTCGGCCCTTGCTCTTGCCCTCGTCTACGGACTCGGCGGTTTCTACGCGCTGCGCGGACAGTTGGACGCAGGCGCCGTCGTGGCGATGGCATTGTTGTTGACGCGGCTGTACTCGCCGTTGACCGCACTGGCCAGCGCCCGGGTGGACGTCATGAGCGCCCTGGTCAGCTTCGAGCGGGTATTCGAGATTCTCGATCTGGCGCCGCTCATCACCGAGAAGCCCGATGCACGCACGGTGCCGCAGGGCCCGGTGTCCGTCGAGTTCAAGAACGTCACTTTTGCTTACCCATCCGCGGACAAGGTGTCTCTCGCGTCCCTGGAGGAAGTCGCGATCCTCGACACCCGCGGCGGCGAGGACGTGTTGCACGACCTGTCGTTCCGCACCGAAGCAGGACAGATGGTCGCCTTGGTCGGCACGTCCGGTGCCGGAAAGTCGACCGTGGCGCAGATGATTCCGCGCCTCTACGACATCGACTCCGGTTCGGTCGAGTTGGGCGGCGTCGACGTCCGCGACCTCAGTGCCGATTCCATCCGGGAGACCGTCGGCATGGTCACGCAGGACGGGCACCTGTTCCACGAGAGCCTTCGATCCAACCTGCTCCTTGCGCGACCGGATGCCACCGAAGAAGATCTGCGTGAGGTTCTGGAGCGCGCACGGCTCACCGACCTGGTTGCGTCGCTGCCCGACGGACTGGAGACCGTGGTGGGTGAACGCGGTTACCGCCTCTCGGGCGGCGAGCGTCAACGCCTGACCATCTCACGCCTGCTCCTGGCCCAGCCTCGCGTCGTCATCTTGGACGAGGCCACCGCGCATCTCGACTCGACGTCGGAAGCTGCGGTTCAGGAAGCACTCGGCGAAGCACTCGCCGGGCGGACTGCGGTGGTGATCGCTCACCGATTGTCGACGATCCGTTCCGCGGACCTGATCCTTGTCGTCGAGGCAGGCCAGATCGTCGAGCGCGGCAACCATGAGGAACTGCTCGCGCGCAGTGGCCGCTACGCCGAGTTGTACCGCACGCAGTTCGACACCAACGCCCGGAAGAACGGCGCCCTCGCACCGACGCCGATCTGATACCGCGCAGCGCCTTGCCCCCCACACAGAAAACAGGCGCTGTCCTCCTCGCGGAGGGCAGCGCCTGTTTCAGTCTTCATGACAGTCGTTGAAGCTGTAGGTCAGTCGTTGTAGCGATCGCGTCCGCCACCGCGGCGGTCGTCACGTCCACCGCGATCGTCCCGGCCACCACGGTCGCCACGGCCACTCGGACGTCCCTGCGGCGGGCCGAAATCAGGCTGCAGCTGGATCAGGACGCCGGAGATGCGTGTGCGACGCAAAGCTTCGAGAGTCTCGTTGGAGAGGTCGGCCGGCAGCTCGACGATGCTGTGATCCGGGCGAATGCTGATGTGCCCGAAGTCGCTTCGACGAAGCCCACCCTCGTTGGCGATGGCACCGACGATGGCACCCGGAACGACGCGGTGACGCTTGCCTACGGCGATGCGGTACGCGGCCAGCTCCTGGCCCTCGGGCCCACGCGAGCGCGGGGCCGGGCCGTCGTCGAAACGACGGGGAGGACGTGGTTCACGAGGCTCGCGCTCACGACGCGGCGGTGCCGGCGGCTCGGGAGAAAGCAAGAATGCTTCGCCGTCGCGCGACTGCAACGCCAGAGCGGCAGCGATGTCGATGAGCGGAACGTCGTGTTCCTGGTCGTAGTCCTCGATCATCTTGCGGAACATCGCGAGATTCTCCGAGGCCAGGCTCTCGGTGATGGAGTCACCGAACTTGGCCACGCGCTGGGCGTTGACGTCGTCGACACTGGGAAGCTGCATCTCCGCAAGCGGCTGACGGGTCGCCTTCTCGATGGACTTGAGCAGATGACGCTCACGCGGGGCGACGAACAGCAACGCGTCACCCTGACGACCGGCGCGGCCGGTACGACCGATGCGGTGGACGTACGACTCCGTGTCATGCGGGATGTCGTAGTTGACGACGTGGGAGATTCGATCCACGTCGAGGCCTCGAGCAGCAACGTCGGTCGCGACGAGGATGTCGAGGGCGCCGTTCTTGAGCTGACCGATGGTCCGCTCACGCTGGGCCTGGACGATGTCACCGTTGATCGCGGCGGCCGAGTGCCCGCGGGCGCGCAGCTTCTCCGCAAGGTCTTCGGTGGCCTGCTTGGTACGGACGAAGATGATCATCGCCTCGAAAGCCTCGACCTCGAGGACGCGGGTCAGTGCATCGAGCTTGCGCTGATGAGCAACCTGAATGTAGCGCTGCGTGATGTTCGAGGCGGTCGACGTCTTGGACTTGACGGTGATCTCGACCGGATTGTTCAGGTACTGCTTCGAGATCCGGCGAATCGAGCCGGGCATCGTTGCCGAGAACAGAGCGACCTGCTTGTCGCCGGGGGTGTCGCGGAGGATGCGCTCGACGTCCTCCTGGAAGCCCATCTTGAGCATCTCGTCGGCCTCGTCCAGAACGAGGTACTTGAGATTGGTCAGATCCAGGGTGCCCTTTTCGAGATGGTCGATGACACGACCAGGCGTACCGACGACGACGTGCGCACCGCGGCGCAGTCCGGACAGCTGGACGCCGTAGCTCTGGCCACCGTAGATCGGCAGGACGTTGAGTCCGGGGATGTGCGCGGAGTACTTGCCGAAGGCCTCGGCAACCTGAAGCGCCAGCTCACGCGTGGGAGCAAGCACCAGCGCCTGGGTCTGCTTGATCGACGTGTCGATCCGCGACAGAACGGGAACTGCGAAGGCTGCGGTCTTGCCGGTACCGGTCTGTGCGAGACCGACGACGTCCTTGCCTTCGAGCAGTGGCGGAATGGTGGCAGCCTGAATGGGCGAGGGCGACTCGTAGCCCACGTCTGACAGTGCCTTCAGTACCCGATCATCGATGTCGAGGTCGGCAAATGTTGGGGGTTCGGGGTCACGCTCAATATCACTCATTTGACCAGCAGTTTAGCGGATAGAGTATAGACACGACGACATACCGGGGGTGCTTTTACGACAGATCCACCCTCCCAGCGGGTTTCGCCTAGCGTATGGAGCATGACCGCAGCCACCGCAGCCACCCCCTCCCAGACCGTTGTCGCGATTGCCCAATTCGCCCCGGGGACGGACACGAAAGCCAACCTCGAATCACTGCGATCACTGGCTTCCGATGCAGCAGCACGGGGCGCGAAAGTTGTCGTGGCGCCGGAATACTCGATGTTCACCGCACCGAAGACGGATGAGCGTTTGATCGAGTCCGCGGAGGACCTGGACGGCGAATTCGGTTCGGCGCTGGCGTCGGTGGCCGCGGAGTTCGGAATCTTCCTCGTGGCAGGAATGAACGAGCGGATCGACGACGTGAGCAGAATCTCCAACACCCTCGTCGCGATGGACCCGAACGGCGAACTGGTGGCGACCTACCGGAAGCTGCATCTCTACGACGCTTTCGGTTACCAGGAGTCGGCCGTGATCCGCGCGGGCGAGATCACCGAACCGCAGACTTTCGGGTGCGACGGCCTGACCTTCGGCCTCCAGACCTGCTACGACCTGCGCTTCCCGGAAGTCACCCGGCGCATCGTCGACGTCGGCGCAGACATCTTGCTCCTGCCCGCCCAGTGGGTGCCGGGGCCGCTCAAGGAAGACCACTGGACCACTCTCGTGCGCGCCCGGGCCATCGAAAACACGATGTACATCGCAGCGGCAGATCAGAGCGCGCGCGGCGGCGCGGGTGCCAGCATGATCGTCGACCCGATGGGCGTCGTGATGTGTTCCCTTGGCGAGCAGGTCGGGGTCACCACCGCACTCGTTTCGGCTGCTCGCATCGCCGAGGTACGCGAGAAGAATCCTGCTCTCGCGCTGCGGAGGTTCACAGTCTCGTCGCGGTGACCTGCAGCGAGTAGCGTCGAACTGGTCGGGGTTCGAGCTTCTCGAGGACAACGCAGTGACCCAGTATCGGGATCGATCTTCCGCCGGCAAATTTCTGGCCGGGCGGCTCGAGACCTTGCGTATCGACAAGCCCGTCGTTCTCGGACTCCCGCGCGGCGGAGTTCCGGTCGCAGCCGAGGTGGCTGCGGCACTGAACGCTCCGCTCGACATCGTGGTGGTGCGCAAGCTCGGCAGTCCGTACAACCCGGAACTGGCGATGGGCGCTATCGGTGAGGGCGGCGTGCGGGTCCTCAACCACGACGTCATCGCAGCGGTTCGCGTCTCGAAAAGCGAACTCGTCGCCGTCGAACGCGACGAGCGAACCGAATTGGAACGGCGGGCGCATCTCCTGCGCGAGGGGCGGACCCCGGTTTCCCTCCACGGACGCACTGCGGTGATCGTCGACGACGGAATGGCTACGGGCGCGAGTGCCGCGGTTGCCTGCCGATGCGCGCGCACCGCGGGTGCTGCCTCCGTGATCGTCGCTGTCCCAGTAGCGTCCCCCGAAGCCATGAGAGTGATCGCGTGCTCCGCCGATCGGGTCGTCTGCCCCTTCGTTCCTGCCCTGTTAGGCGGCGTCGGTGCTGCATTCGAGGACTTTCATCAACTCAGCGACGACGAAGTGCTGTCCTTCCTCGCCTGAGTGCACACCTCTCCAGCCTGAGCACAGTCCAAGAGATCTCTGAGAATTTGTGATGTGTGCAACATTTCGCTCCTCGGTGCCGATAGCCCAAATGGAACAAAAGAATTCGGCTTTCTGGAGGAACCGTGACCATCTCGACCGATACCGTCGACGCCGTCGCAGCTGCGTGCCGTGACCGCCTGGGCGACCCTTCCGCCTGGGTTGCGTCAGACGCTTATCGACAGAGCCTCGCCCTGTGCATCATCGAATCCGTTCAGTCCACGTCGGGTCACAGCGAAGTGACCGTCGTCGATCGCTACCTGGCGTACCGGAAAGCCCGCGAGGACAAACCCGTCACGGATGGCGCACGTGAACTACTCCGCACCTTCGAGGAAGCCGGCAGTTCGGACCAGTGGGCAGGCAAGATCGGCTCGTACAAGCGCCGCTACACGGCGACGGGTGTCCCGATCGAGGCACGGCACATCCAACAGGTCGCCGAGAAACTCCATCACTTGCGGATCGACAGCGTCGAGGACCTGCTGTCGGCCGCCGATTCCGACAACGCTCTCGAAGCCGTTCACCATGCCTGGGTGGACGCGTGCGGAGACGGTTCCGAAGTGACCTGGGCCCACCTGTTGATGTTGGCCGGAATTCCGCACACCGATCTGGGGACCGCTGCCGACACCTTCATCAGCGCGACACTCGGCACCACCGAGTTGCCGGGAGACACCTCGGAGATCCTTGCAGCTACTGCAGAGCAACTCGGAGTGGATCCGGACCGATTGGACTACGCAATTCGGCGGTGGCTGTCCGTGCACGGTCGCACGCTCCAACACGTCGCCTGAGTACCTGTAAACAGGCGGTCACACTAAACTGCAGGTCAGCGCCCGACCAGTTCTACCGAATAGTAACGACAGTGCAAAATGACGACTAATGTGATGCAATGCACATCAGAAATGTCAGTAGTCACTGGAGGGGTCAATAGTGCGCGAGTTCTCAGTTCCACAGTCGTTCTCAATTCCGGAGAACGTATCCATGGCCGACTCCGTGTTCCGTCACGCCGAAGAAGACCCCACATTCGTGCCGTTCAAGAGGCCGTCGAACGGTGGATGGGTCGACGTCACTGCAGCTGAATTCGCGAAGCAGGTCTCCTCAGTTGCCAAGGGCCTGATCGCTTCGGGCGTCGAGCTCGGCGACCGCGTCGCTATCCTGTCCGCGACTCGCTACGAGTGGGTCGTTCTCGACTACGCCATCTGGACTGCAGGCGGATGCACCGTCGCGATCTACGAGACCTCCTCCCCTGATCAGGCGCAGTGGATCCTCGAGGATTCAGCGACGACACTTCTGGTCGTCGAAACGGCCAAGCACGCGGAGACTCACAAGGAAGTCACCGACGGCGCAGAAGCCCTCCGCGAGGTTCTTGTCATCGAGTCGGGTGCGATCGACGAGCTGTCCAGTCGCGGTTCGGCAATCACCGACGAAGAACTGCACACTCGTCGTCACCAGGTCACCGCTGCCTCGCCCGCGACCCTGATCTACACCTCCGGAACCACCGGACGCCCCAAGGGTGTCCAGCTGACGCACTCCAACTTCTACGCCGAGTCCAACGCCTGCCGCCTGGCGATGCCGGAGTCCATGGTCCCCGGCAAGAAGACTCTGATGTTCCTGCCGCTTGCCCACGTATTCGCGCGAGCGATCTCCTTCGGCGCTTTCGACGCCAAGGTCACCGTCGCCCACACGTCGGACCTGACGACGCTGCTCGAGCAGTTCGCCGGCTTCAAGCCCAACTTCATCCTCTCGGTGCCCCGCGTGTTCGAGAAGGTGTACAACTCGGCTCGCCAGAAGGCAGTCGACGGCGGTAAGGGCAGCATCTTCGACAAGGCTGCTGCCACCGCCATCGAATACAGCGAATCCCTCGAAAAGGGTGGCCCCGGACTGGCACTCAAGCTCAAGCACGCGGTATTCGACAAGCTCGTCTACTCGAAGTTGCGCGCAGCTCTGGGTGGCGAGTGCGAGCGTGCAGTCTCCGGTGGCGCAGCCCTCGGCGCGCGCCTCGGCCACTACTTCCGCGGCGTCGGCATCCCGATCTACGAGGGCTACGGACTCACGGAGACCAGCGCCGCAATCACCGTCAACACCTCGAGCGCGCAGCGCGTCGGCACCGTCGGCAAGCCGATCAACGGCCATGCAGCACGGATCGCCGAGGACGGCGAACTCCTCCTGCAGGGCCCGGTCGTGTTCGCCGGCTACTGGCACAACGAGAAGGCCACTGCCGAATCCATCGTCGACGGCTGGTTCCACACCGGCGACCTCGGCTCGATCGACAACGAGGGCTACGTCTCCATCACCGGACGCAAGAAGGAAATCATCGTCACCGCGGGCGGCAAGAACGTCGCTCCGGCAGGCCTCGAAGATTCCCTGCGCGCGCACGCTCTGATCAGCCAGTGCCTCGTCGTCGGCGACGGTCAGCCGTTCATCGGTGCACTGATCACCCTCGATCCGGAGACTCTGCCCGGTTGGGTCGAGCGCAACGGCCTGCCCGCCGGCACCCCGATTGCCGATCTGGTGAAGAACGCCGACCTGATCGCCGAGATCGACTCGGCCGTTGCCGACGCGAACAAGAAGGTCTCCAACCCCGAGCAGATCAAGAAGTACACGATCCTCGAGGTCGACTTCACCCAGGAGACCGGTGAATTGACGCCGACGCTCAAGCTCAAGCGCAACATCATTCACGAAGCTCACAAGACCAAGATCAGCGACCTGTACGCCTGATCGAGCGTCTTTCACGAGTCTGGCCCGGTTCGAATGCGAACCGGGCCAGACCCGTTTCACTGTCCGGCGGAGAGTAGTTCCTTTTCGATCTCGGATGGAAGGCCGTGCACCGCACGATCCTCCCGCTGAGTCGGCAGAGTTTCCCGCTGCATCCACTCCCAGGTATCGCGCACGGTGTCTTCGACGGGCCGGCACCGCAGCCCTGCTTGCCCCGCCTTGGCGGTGTCGGCTTCGAGGAAGCCCGCGAACTCACCCTCCTGCGGCACCCAACACGGAAGTTGTGTCCACGGCTGCGCTCCAGCGGCCGCCAGCCTGTCCTCGTCGATCCACACGAGTTCAGCGTCCGAACCGGTGGCAACCACGCACGCCTGGAGGAGTCCGGAGGTAGTGGTGTGGCCGGACGGGCTGATGACGTCGTATGCCCCGCTGATCCCGGCGGCCAGTCCGGACAGGACAAAGGTTGCGATGTCGCGGGCATCGACGTACTGCAACGGTCTGGTCGGCACTCCGGGAGCAACGACACGTCCGCCCGCCGCGATACGCTGCAGCCACCACGGCAACCGCCCGATGTCCTCGCGCGGGCCGAGGATCAACCCTGCCCTCGCGAGTAACGCGTCCGGGAAGGATTCCAGGACAGCGAGTTCGGCCCCGCGTTTGGCGGACGCGTAATCGCTGTAGTCATCGGAGGTCGCAGATGCGGCCACCACTGGTGAGGTCTCGTCTACGTGCAAGCCCCATTGGTAGACGGATCCACTGGAGATGTATGCGTACCGGTCGACGTGACCGAGTAAGACGCGCGCATTTTCCCCGATCACTCGGGGGCTACCCGACCAGGTGTCGACGACAAGATCCCATCGACGATCACCGAGCGCATCAACCATCGCACGCTGATCGGTGCGATCCGCGAACAGGACCTCCGCTGTAGGTGGTGGCGCTCCGGTGAGCCCACGATGGAGCACTGTCACCTCCCAGCCCCGGACCAAAGCGTCATCGACGAGAGCGTGGCCGAGGAACCGTGTTCCTCCGAGCATCAACAGCTTCATGAGGGCCATCGTCACTTGAAAAGCGTCGTGCGGCAACACGTTCGTCTGGTAGCGCAATTTCCGGCGACTGAGGCACGGACGAACCGCTCAGATACCTCGTCCGGGATTGAGAATGTTCTTCGGATCGAATGCGGCCTTGACTGCAAGCATCATTTCGCGTTCGGTCTGGCCGACCATGTCCGCCATGTACGGCGCTTTGAGAACCCCGATACCGTGTTCACCGCTGATCGTTCCGCCCAACGCCAGTGCGCCGGCAACGATGTCGTCGAAAGCTCCGCGCGCACGATCCTGCGCACCCGATTCGGCAGCGTCGAACACGATGGTCGGGTGGAGATTGCCGTCGGCGGCGTGACCGAAGGTTCCGATCGTGACGCCGTGGCGATCGGCCGCTTCACGAATGCATTCCAACATGGACGGCAACGCCGGCACCGGCACCGCGACGTCGTCGAGAAGTACCGTGCCCAACGCCTCGAGAGCCGGCAAGGCCATGCGGCGCGCGGCGGTGAACTCTTCACCTTCCACCGGATCGTCGGTGTGGAAAACCTCTCGGGCCCCGGCACTTTCGCACGCCGCGGCGCAGTCCGCTGCCTCGGCGGCCGCCGACCTACCGTCGCACTGGATGAGCAGCATCGCCCCGGCCGATTCGTCCAGCCCCATCTTGGTCAGCCGATTGACGGCGCCGATGGTGACGTCGTCCATCAACTCCATCTGACACGGTTCGGCCACTGCCGACACGGCGAGGACGGCATCGATCGCGGACTCCGCGGAATCGAAGAAGGCGACCACAGTGGTCGCGGCAGTGGGCGCCGTACGCAACCGCATCGTGGCTTCGACGATGACCGCGAGAGTGCCCTCCGACCCGACGAGCAGATGTGTCAGGTCCAGCCCCGCAACGTTTTTGCGCGTCAGTGCACCGGTACGGATCACACGCCCGTCGGCGAGTACCGCCGTCAGGGCCGCAACGTGATCACCGGTGACGCCGTACTTGGCGCAACAGATGCCGCCTGCATTTGTCGCCAGATTGCCGCCGATACTCGAGATGGACCGGCTTCCCGGATCCGGTACGTACCAAAGGCCCTGCTGTGCAGCAGCTTCCGCCAGGTCACCGTTGATCACTCCGGGCTCCACCGTGGCGGTGCGCGCGGCAGGATCGATCTCGAGAATGCGATCCATGCCCGCGACGCTCAGGACGATGCATCCGTCGAGCGCATTGGCAGCGCCGGCCAACCCGGTACCCGCCCCTCGTGTCACCACCGGAACGGCGAGTTCGTGGGCCACCGTCATGACCGCAACGACGTCGTCGACCGTCTTCGCCTTGACCAGCGCGGCGGGCCTTCCGGCTGCGGTGAGCAGTGATTGATCCCGGACGTACGCGCCCATTCGGTCGGGATCGGTTGTCGCCCTGTCCCCCACCGCTTTCTGCAAGCGTTCATCCAACAGATCGATACTCGTGGTCATTGTGTTCGTCCTTCGTAGAATCCGCGCACATGGCGCTCGACCAAAACGGCGGCCTCGTCAGCTGCGCCGCGCTCGATCGCGTCAGCGATACCCTCGTGCTCTGCCAACAGTGCGCCGAGCGTGGCCGCCGAGTTCTCGCGCGAGTCGAGTTCACTCAGCAGGTAGCCGGCGATGCTGTCGCGGAGAACCGTCATGACCAACCCGAACGCCTTGTTCCCGCCGGCTCCGGCCAGCGCAACGTGAAAGTCGACATCGGCGTCGTGGAATGCGACCGAGTCGTCGGCAAGGGTTGCGACGCGCATCCGCTCGATCGCATCCCGGGCGCCGTTCGGCACCGCGACGACAGTGCGCAGCGCAGCAGCTTCGAGCAGCACTCGCAATTCGACAAGATCGCCCAATGGAACTGCACCCACCTGCAACGCCGTGCTGAGAGCTGTGGCCGCGGAATCGGCCGTATGCTCGTGCGTCACCCGAGGCCTGGCAGTAGAAGTGGTGTCCGCGCCGGTCAACAATCCCTGCGCTTGCAGAACCCGAAGGGCCTCACGGACCGTCGATCGACCCACCGAGAACGTCTGTGCAAGTTCCTGTTCGGTGGGCAATGCCTCACCGACCGGGAGTGAACCGTCGAGAATGGCAGCGCGGATTCGTCCCGACACGGCAAGGCTGAGCGGCATGCGCGACAACGGAGTCGTATCCATGCCGCGACGCTACCACCCCTTGCCTGCTTGTCTGACAAACTGTTTAATTGAGGAGATTCGTGACCCGGACCACAACAGAGAAGGTGCCGACCATGACCGACAAGCTCGAATTGGATCCCGCGACCACCGCCGTCGTGCTCATCGAGTACCAGAACGACTTCACCACCGAAGGCGGTGTCCTCCACGAGGCCGTCGCACCAGTCATGGAATCGAACGGACTCCTCGCGAACACCGCCGCGCTGGTCGATGCGGCCCGGGCGGCGGGTGTCACCGTGATGCACGCACCGATCACCTTCGCCGAGGGGTACAACGAAATCACCTCGCATCCGTACGGAATCCTCAAGGGCGTCGTCGACGGAAAGGCCTTCGTGAAGGGTTCGTGGGGCGCCGCTATCGTCGACGACCTCACTCCGAAAGACGGCGACATCGTCATCGAGGGCAAGCGTGGACTCGACACTTTTGCCAGCACCAACCTCGATTTCATTCTGCGTAGCAAAGGAATTCGCACGATCCTTCTCGGCGGTTTCCTGACCAACTGCTGCGTCGAATCGACCATGCGCACCGGATACGAGAACGGCTACCGGGTCATCACACTCACCGATTGTGTAGCCGGAACTTCGGTCGCCGAACACGAGAACGCGATCACCTACGACTACCCGATGTTCTCCCACCCCGTCACGTCGAAAGAGGTGCTCGGCGCGCTCTCCTGAGAGGACTACCTGGAATGCGCGAGAAGGAATTCACGGCTGACGTTGGTGACACTGGCGTGAACCTTCTCGTGCAGCAGGTCGTGACCGGCGTCCTCGAACTCGCGCATCTCGACGTTGCGCAGCGTCCGCGCCCAGTCCCGGACGGGATCGACCGGGGCGATCCGGTCGTCGGTACCGTGAACGACCAGGACTGGGATGCCCGCGTCGGAGAGTTCCGCCCACCCGTGTTGCTCGACCGCACTGCGCGGAATGCCGCACAGCACTGCGGAGGCAAAATCGTGATCGCGATGAGCCAGCATCGTCAGCGCCGTCACCGCACCCAAGGAATGGCCCATCACCGCCTGCGGGACTTCGGGCAGTTCCGCCAAAGCGATGTCAGCGAGCGTTGCTGCGTCGGCGGCAAGATCGGAGAGCGGAGCCCCGACTCCCGGATCACCCTCCGACAAACCGTGCCCGGTGTGATCGATCGCCCACACGTCTATCCCCGACGCCGTCATTGCGCCCGCGAAGCGGTGATACTGGCCGCTGTGCTGACCGAGACCGTGCAGAAAGACCAGTGACACCGTGGGCACCGCGCCCCCTGCCGCCGGCCAATGCCGAAAGTGCACCTGACCGGTTCGTCCGTCGAAGAAAGGCATGATCGTCATTCTGCACGCCGCTACCGGTATCCGCGGCTCGTGGGCGATTACTGGTGGGTTGCCTTGTCGGTGAGCGATGGCACAATCGCCCTGTGTTCCTACTCGATGATCAGATCGTCTACAGCGCCAGCGACCTCTCGGCTGCGGCCTCGTGCGAGTTCGCACTGCTGCGGCAACTCGACGCCCGAACCGGTCTGATCGCGGCCGAGGCCGCCGAGGCGGATCCGATGCTCGAGCGGACGTCGAGCCTCGGCGACTCGCACGAGCGCGAACAGCTTCAGAAGTTCATCGATCAGCACGGAGACGGCGTCGTCGTCATGCCGCGACCGGAACACTCACGCGCAGGCCTGACCGCTGCCACGTTGGCCACCGTCGAGGCAGCACGATCGGGCGCGCCAGTCATTTATCAGGGAACCTTTTTCGACGGCCGTTTCCTCGGGTTCTGCGATTTCCTCGTCCGCGAAGGCGACACCTACGCGGTCTACGACAGCAAGCTCTCCCGGCACGCCAAGGTGTCGGCACTTCTACAACTCGCCGCATACGCGGATGCGTTGGAGCGCAATGCAATCGCCGCCTCCGATCAAGTTCATCTACTGCTAGGCGACGGCAGCACGTCGTCGCACGACATCGGAGACATCGCGCCGGTATTCGCGGCACGTAGAGCTGAACTCGAACGAGTCCTCGACGAGCACCGCGCCGAGGGGAAACCGACACAGTGGCTCGACGATCGGTACCTGCGTTGTGGTCGATGCGACACCTGCAGCGTCGAGGTCGAAAGCCATCGAGACCTGCTGCTGGTTGCGGGCGTCCGCGGCAATCAGCGTGAACAGCTGATCGTCTCGGGGATCACGACAATCGACGAACTCGCCGCGAGCACCGGCCCAGTCGAGGGCATCCGCCGGGAAACACTCGACAAACTCCGTGCACAGGCCGCGGTTCAACTACGCCAGGAACTGTCCGGCGACGCCGAATTCGAGGTCTACGAACCCTCGGCGCTCGGCGGACTCCCCATCCCCGACGACGGTGACATCTTCTTCGACTTCGAGGGCGATCCGCTCTGGGCCGAGGACGGGTCCACCGATTGGGGGTTGGAGTATCTGTTCGGTGTGGTCGAAGGGCCTGCGGACGACTACGTGTTCAAGCCGTTCTGGGCACACGATCGCGAGGGCGAGCGCCAGGCGCTCCTCGACTTCCTCGATTACGTCACCGCGCGTCGAGAAGCTCATCCAGGCATGCACATCTACCACTACGCCGCGTACGAGAAATCGGCGCTGTTGCGCTTGGCCGCACGTCACGGTGTCGGCGAGCAGACCGTGGACACGCTGCTCAGCGAGAACGTGCTCGTAGACCTGTACCCGATCGTCCGCGCGTGCCTGCGGATCGGACAACGCTCGTACAGCATCAAGAAACTCGAGCCGCTCTACATGGGTGAGCACGGCCGCGACGGCGACGTGACCAATGCCGCCGCTTCGGTCGTCGCCTATGCCGACTACTGCGAATTGCGCGACGGCGGACAAGCCGACCAGGCCCGGGAACTTCTTCAGGGTATCTCCGACTACAACGAGTACGACTGCGAATCCACCCTGCGCCTGCGTGATTGGCTTGCGGAGCGCGCCGCCGAACACGGCGTCGAACTTCGTGAGCCGACCGGGCAGATCAAGATTCCACTCGAGGAGCTCACCGAATCGGAGATCGCGCTCCGCGAATTCGCAGGACACAAGGCAGGTTCGACGCGTACCCCCGATCAGCAGGCAGCTGCTCTACTGGCCGCAGCGGTCGGATACCACAATCGCGAGCGGAAGCCGTACTGGTGGGCCCACTTCGACCGATTGGTCACACCGATCGAAGACCTGGTGGACATCCGCGACGTCATGGTGGTCGAGCAGTCCGAAATCGAAGCGGACTGGCACAAGAGCACCCCGCGGCAGAAGAAGTTTCGTCGCCACATCCAGTTGACCGGAAGTTTCGGCACCGGAACGTCTTTGAGCCCGGGCAGTGATCTTTTCGCGCTCTACGCAACCCCCTCCCCGGATGCCGTTGCAAGCGAGAACCCCACCCAACGCGGCACCAGCAGCGTCAAGGTCACCGCCGTGGTCAAGGCCGAAGGGCTCGACGTGGTCACCGTCGAAGAACTGCTCGGCGGTGACGAATACCTCGATACCCCAGTCGCGTTGGCACCTGGTCGTCCGATTCCCACGGGACGTATGGAGAAGTCGATCGCCGCTGCCGCAGCCGCCGCCAGCGAGATCCTGCCCGAACTGCCACCCGTCGCAGCGGTCGACATTCTCCGGCGCAGCACCCCGAGGACACGCTCGGGTTCACCGCTCCCTCCCGTCGGGACCGACAACAACTACGCGGAGGCCATCACCGCCGCACTTCTCGACCTCGACGATTCCTACGTGGCAGTACAGGGTCCCCCTGGTACGGGCAAGACCTACACGGGCGCTCGTGTCGTCAAGACACTGATCGAACAACATCAGTGGCGAATCGGAGTGGTGGCACAATCACATTCGGTGGTCGAGAACATGCTCGGCGGCATTCTGAAAGCCGGCGTGGACCCTGCACTGGTCGCGAAGAAGGGCAGCCGGAGCAAGACCGCAGAATGGCAGGACATCGCATCCGAAGAATATGCGGGATTCATCGCCGAGGCCGAAGGCGTCGGCTGTGTCATCGGCGGCACTGCGTGGGACTTCTCGAACACCGATCGTGTTCCAGCGGGCAGCTTGGACTTGCTCGTCGTGGACGAAGCAGGCCAATTCGCGCTGGCGAACACCATTGCCGTCGCGATTTCCGCGCGAAACCTGTTGCTGCTGGGCGATCCGCAGCAGTTGCCGCAGGTGAGCCAAGGCACTCACCCCGAACCGGTCGACGAATCGGCACTCGGTTGGCTCGCCGAGGGACACGGCGCACTGCCACCCGAACTCGGCTACTTCCTCGAGAAAACGTGGCGGATGCACCCGGATCTGTGTGCGCCCGTGTCCGCATTGTCGTACGAGGGCAAGCTGCATTCCCAGGAAACCGTGAGTGCGGCAAGAAAACTCGACGGACTCGCTGCCGGAGTACACACGGTGTTCGTCGATCACCGCGGCAATTCCACCTACTCCCCGGAAGAGTCCCAGGAAATCGTTCGCCAGATCCAGGGCCTTCTCGGTACGCCTTGGACCGACCCGAGCGAGTTCGAGGGAACCAGGCCGCTGGAGCAGTCGGACATTCTCGTAGTCGCGGCGTACAACGCCCAGGTGGGCACCGTCGAGCGCGATCTCACCGAGGCCGGTCTCACGGAGGTCGAGGTCGGGACCGTCGACAAGTTCCAGGGCCGCGAGGCTGCGGTGGCAATCGTGTCGATGGCCGCATCTGCCGTCGAGGACGTCCCGCGAGGGATGTCGTTCCTGCTGTCGCGAAACCGTCTCAATGTTGCTGTCTCACGCGGCAAGTGGTGCGCGATCATCGTTCGATCGCACGCGTTGACGCAGTACATGCCCAGTACGCCTGCGGGATTGGTCGAACTGGGCGCGTTCATGAGGCTGACGAGCTAGCCGAAGCCTGTCTTACCCGAAACACTGCCTTACCCGAAGCACTGCCTTACCCGAAGCACTGCCCTTCGCCGCGATAGGTGGGAACCGAGGTTCGGGTGCCGTCGGCTTCGACCACGTACACGCGGTCGAAGCGCTCGCACAGCTCGCCGGCCTTGGCGTGACGGAACCACACGCGGTCGCCGATCGCGATGTTTCCGGCTTCCTTCCCGGTGACCGGCGTCTGGACTTCGCCGGCACCTTCGTTGCGGAGCAGTTTGAGACCGGCGGGCCAGACCGGTGACGGAACGCGGGTGGCTCCGGCAGGTCCGGACGCGATGTATCCGCCGCCGAACAGGGTCGTGACGGACGGCGTCGGTTTGCGCACTGCCGACAGTGCGAAGAACAGCGCCGGATCGGGGCGGAAGGCGCGGTAGCGGTCGAACAGGGTCGGTACGTACAGTCCGGAGCCTGCTGTTACCTCGGTCACCACAGGATCGGCCGAGCTGACCTCCAGCGACCCCGTACCGCCGCTGTTGACGATCTCGAGTGCACCCACGGCATCGGTGACGGCCGCGACCACAGCGCCTCTTCTGGACGCCAGTTCGCGGGCAGAGGCCTTCTTGACCCAACCGATCGGAGCGCTGGTGTCCGGGAGGCCGGCGATCTGGGCTTCGTAGAACATCACTCCGACGACGGAGAATCCGCGCTGACGAGCACGCGCCGCGAGTGCGGCGACCGCGGCAGGTTCGCGCAGCGGCGAGCGTCGTACGCCTAGATGAATCGGACCGATCCGAAGTGACGCATCGACGTCGAGACACACCCGGACAGGCGCATCTCCCGTCGACGCCGAACGAATGAGGTCCAACTGCGCATCGTCGTCGACCATCAAGGTGATCGATGCGAGAGCGGTGTCGTCGGCAGCGAGATCCGCGATGGCGCCACGATCGGCGGTCGGGTACCCCATCAGGATGTCCCGTGCGCCCAGCCCGACCAGCCACAGAGCCTCGCGCAGTGAGTACGCCATGATTCCGCGGAATCCGCCGGACGCGGTCAGTGTGTCGCCGAGAGTTTCAGCCAGAACCGTCCGACAACGAACCGATTTGCTCGCCACTCGCACCGGGGTTCCACCGGCGCGGCGCACCAGGTCGGCTGCATTACTGCGCAGGGTGGTCAGATCCAGAGCAGCCAGAGGCGGGTCGAGTTCTCGCGTGGCAGCAGTGAGTCGATCAAGGGTCCGGGTCACAGATGATCCAATCGTCGCGGCGTGCGACCAGTCAATCACCAATCCTGGACGTATGTCCAGGATGGCAGCTCTACTGAGGCGCGACCACGGCTTTATTGGCGATTACCTGAACCATTTCTCCGAACTCGGCAATAGTCGCGTCGGAGTCACGATCGACCAGCCATCGCAGAACAAGGCCGTCGATCATTGCAAGACTCAGTCGCGCAATCGAACTCAACGGCTCCGTCCACACCGTGCCCGATATCTTGGCGCACTCTTCGAGAAACGACACCGCGAGCTCATCCATTATTCGGTACTGCTCAAATGCAACCGCCCCAGCACGTTCGGCTCCGAGATTGCGACTACGCAGTGCCTGCGCGGTAATTTCGTAGGTCAACAACTGGCGATCCGGGGTTGCCTCGATGGTCGGCCACATTCCGGTCAGGCCGATGTGCAGCAATTCCCTGAGCCCCTGCACGCCACTGAGATCCGGCGCATGGCGGACCTGCGCGAACGCATACTGCATCGACGCACTGAGCTGCAGAATGAGCGTTTCACCCATTGCCGCGATCAGCGCTTCCTTGCTCTCGAAGCAGTAATGAACGACGCCGAGCGATACCCCGGCCTCCTCTGCCACCGCCCTTACCGTCACAGAACTGACACCGCGCTGTTCCGCAATAGACAAGGCGGACTCGACCAATTGTGTGCGGCGTTCGTCCGCCGGGAGCCTGTTCAGCATCCAATGATCGTAGAACGCAAATGACAAAATCTTCGCGCAATACTTGCCTGGACGACCGTCCAAGTACATTATTGCGTAATGGCTTCGGACACTTGGCAGAACTGGGCGGGCACTCAAAGCGCCGCGCCGCGTCGCTTTGCGACGCCGACAAATACCCGTGAACTTTCGTCGTTGGTCGCCGAGGCCGCCTCGCGTGGCCAACGCGTGAAGGCCGTCGGCGCCGGCCACTCGTTCACCGGTGTCGCGGTCACTGACGGTGTCCTCGTCAGCCTGGACAACTTGAGCGGAATCGACTCGATCACACCGACCGACGACGGTGCGCTGGTCACTGTTTTTGCAGGCACTCGCCTTCATGCTCTCAACGACGCCTTGTGGCAACGCGGATATGCGATGGCAAATCTCGGTGACATCGACGTCCAGTCACTGGCCGGCGCGACGTCCACCGGCACGCACGGCACCGGCGCACGATTCGGCGGTATCGCCACACAGATTCGCGGAATCGAGGTCGTTCTCGCCGACGGATCCGTCGTTTCCGCAAGCGCCGACGAAAACGTCGAGTTGTTCGAAGCGGGCCGCCTCGGATTGGGCGCAATCGGCATCATTTCGAAGATCACTCTCGCCTGCGTTCCGCGATTCACACTTCGCGCAATCGAGGAACCCGACACGCTGTCTCACATACTGGACACCCTCGAGGGCGATCGCCTGGGCCTGGATCACTTCGAGTTCTACTGGTTCCCGCACACCGATCGTGTCCTGACGAAGAGCAATACGCGACTCCCCGGAGATACCGAACCCGATCCGGTGGGCAAGGTCCGCGCGTTCGTCGACGACGAACTCCTCTCGAACACACTCTTCGAAGGTGTCAACCGCGTTGCCACCCTGGCACCGGCCGCGATCCCGAGAATCAACAACGTGTCGTCCCGATTGCTCGGCGCCCGCGAGTTCACCGATCGCAGCTACCGGGTATTCGCGTCTTCGCGCCGCGTGAAGTTCAAGGAGATGGAGTACGCGATTCCCCGCGAACACGTCACCGAGACACTTCACGAAATCGATCGCTGGATGAAGAAGTCCGGAACCAACGTAGCTTTCCCCGTCGAAGTACGTTTCGCTGCCGCCGACGACCTCTGGCTCTCCACTGCTCACGGACGCGACACCGCATACATCGCGGTACACCAGTACCACCGCCGACCCGAAACCGAATACTTCGCCGCGGTGGAAGCCATCGCGCGCGCCGTCGACGGCCGGCCGCATTGGGGAAAAATGCACAACCGGACCGTCGACGACCTGCGTCCTACGTACGACCGACTCGACGACTTTGTCGCCGTTCGAGACAAGTACGACGCGAATCGTGTGTTCGACAACGAGTACTTGCGTCAGGTGCTCGGCGACTGACGGTCAGTGCCGCAGCAGTTCCGCTTTTCGCGCATCGCTCGCAAACGAGGCTTTGATCGAGTTCCGGGCGAGGGTGTCTCGCTCGGCCTCCGTCAGACCCAGGGCTCGGCCCAGTTCGGTGAAATTGTCGTCGACATATCCCCCGAAGTAGGCCGGGTCGTCGGAGTTGACCGTGACGATCAAACCCATCTCGAGCATCGATCGAAGCGGATGATCCGACAGCGAATCGAACACCCGCAGACGAACGTTCGACAACGGGCAGACCGTCAGTGGAATCTCCTCGTCGACCAGACGCTCGATCAGGGCAGGATCCTCGAGTGCCCGGACTCCGTGGTCGATCCGCTCGGCGCCGAGAATGTCGAGCGCCTGCCAGATGTACTCGGGCGGTCCCTCTTCACCGGCGTGAGCCACAACGTGCAAACCCTCGGCGCGCGCGCGGGCGAACACGTCCTCGAACAGTGACGGCGGGTTGCCGACCTCCGCGGAGTCGAGTCCGAGCCCGACGATCGGAGCCTGCAGGCGAATTATCTCGGAGAAGATCTCCTCGGCGTCCTTGACGGGCTGATCCCGGAGGATGGCGGCGATCGCCGCGCTGCTGAGCCCGAACTCGCGCTCACTCGATGCCACCGCATCCATGATCCCGTCCAGGACCTCGGTCAGCGGAACACCACGGACCACGTGCGCCTGTGGATTGAAGAAGAACTCGGCATGCGCGACGCCGGCGGCAGCCGCGCGGCGGAAGTACGCTCGCGTCAGGTCGGCAAAATCCTCCGCGGTGCGCAGGACGGCCATGTTGGCGAAGTAGAGATCGAGGAACGACTGCAGATCGGTGAACTCGTACCTCGACTTCAGATCGTCGATGTCCTTGTACGGCAAGTCCATTCGATTGCGCTCGGCAAGTCGGTAAATCTGTTCGGGTTCCAGAGAACCCTCGATGTGCATGTGCAGCTCTGCGACAGGTGTAGCCATGTCGGTATTACCGCCCCTTCCAGACCGGGGCGCGCTTCTCGGCGAACGCCGTCGCGCCCTCGCGTGCATCTTCGGACGCGAACACCGGCGCCATGACCTGCAACTGCTTCGCGAAAGCTTCGTCGTCGGACCAACCGCCGGCCTTGACGATGATCTCCTTGGTGACCGCAACCGCGAGCGGTCCGTTGCGGGTGATGCGATCAGCCAGCTCCAGCGCGCCTTCGAGCGCCTTACCCGGCTCGGTCAACGTGTTCACGAAGCCGTAGCGGTAGGCCTCCTCGGCCGTGAAACTGTCACCGGTCAGGGCCAGTTCCAATGCCTTCTGGTACGGAATCCGCTTGGGCAGGCGCAACAATCCGCCTCCACCTGCGACCAGCCCTCGCTTGACCTCCGGGATACCGAACTTCGCTTCGGACGACGCGACCACCAGGTCGGTGGCAAGCACGAGTTCCGTGCCGCCTGCCAACGCGAAGCCCTCGACCGCCGAAATGATCGGCTTACGCGGCGGCCCTTCCGTGAATCCGAGACCGCGTCCCGGCACGAGTACGTTCTCGCCGGCCACGAATGCCTTCAGATCCATACCGGCACAGAAGTTTCCGCCGGCTCCTGTCAGCACCGCCAAGGACAGATCGTCGTCCGCATCGAGCTCTTCGACCGCAGCGGCCAATGCGTGACTGACCGCCGAGTTGATGGCGTTACGCGCCTCGGGCCGGTTGATGGTGATGATCAGTGTCCGCCCGCGCCGCTCGGTGAGAACCTCGTCCGCCATGATGTCCCTCTCGTTTGTCGACCACGCTCGCGTGACTACGCGACGTTGCGTTCGACAATACGGACGAAGCCATCGGGGTCGATCTGCGCGGTGTCGTGAGTGCAGAACCACCCCTGGGTGAACCTCGTCGAGGTCGCTTGCGGCGAGTTCCAATACCGACGCGTGACACTCGGTCCACGGCACAGCAACTCACCGAAACCACCTGGAGCGTCCGGGCCGTACAACGCCACTTCCATTCCACCGAAAGCGATTCCGACGCTTCCGAGGTGGGTGGGTGCCGACTCGGTTGGCAGAATGAGACCAGCCCCACAGGTCTCGGTTTTGCCCCACCCGATCACATGCCGAGCAGCCGGGAACAGGGTCAGCAGCTTGGCTTCCTGTTCGACCGTGATCGGCGACCCGCTGCAATCGATCCACTGCACCGACCTCGAACCGGCACGCGCCGCCGGTCCAAGGGTGAGCAACCGTGGCTCGAGCAGGTCCTCGGGCCGCCCGGTCACGATGTCGACGGTATGCACACTCTCACGCCAGAAGTCGCCGGCGAGGACCACCGTTCCACCGACCACCAACGTCGCGAGCACGTGCACGAACTGCCGCACCGACTTGAAGTCATTGTCCACCAACAGATTTCGCACACCTTCGACGCCGTAATCGCGCGAGTGCAGAATGCCGACGATGGCGGAGAGCACGTTCTCGTTGCTCAACTCGACGCCCAGCATTTCGCCCGAAGAATCGGCGGTGTACGCGAGGATCGCCATCTCCTCCGGGGCGGCACCGTCGTCGATGAACGGAACACCGTGTGGGAGTTCCCCGTCGAGCACCAACACCGAGCCACTGTCCGCGATGACGAAGTCCGCCGCGTCGTCGCTCAGATGAACACCCACGGAGACCGGAACACCGCCGGCGAGAATGACGCCGAGGCACGCCTCCATCCACCTCACCCCGGCGGCGACGCGAATGGCCACACGGTCACCGATCTCGACGCCTCGCGACTTCAGCCCGCCTGCGACCCGCGACGCCTCGGCCCACAACTCCGCGAAGGTGACCTGCTCGCCGTCGACCTCCTCCACCGCGATGCGTGAGGAGAATCGATGAACGGCGATATCGAGGAGTTCGGACAGCGACGGGTCGAGTTGGCTGTACCGAAGCACCCCGTCACCCGCACGGGTGACACGGGCGTCGGCGAGGAGCTGAGTCGAACACGGGTATTCCACAAGCGTCGACCGCATCGATACCTCCACGTCACTGACAACCCACCGGCCATTCGACTATATGACGTGGATCACAGTTCGTGGAGGTCTCTGGCGATAATCGTCGCAAACTTACTTTCCGGAGTAGACCGCTTTGCCCGGTCCGACCTCGAGGAAACTGCGGACAGCGCCGCGTAGGTCATCGGTGGCGAACAGCGCACCGGACACCCCGGGAGTCACCGAATCCGCGTGGGCGATCCCGCCGGAACGCCAGGCCGCCACGATCTGCTTGGTGGCGTCGTGGGCTCGCGTGGGCCCGTCCGCCAACCGGGCCGCCAGGGCACGCGCCGCAGCATCGACATCGTCGTGAACGGCATTGACGACGCCCCACGAGTGCAGGGTTGCGGCGTCGTAGAGATCGCCGGTCATGACCAACTCCCGAGCCCGTCCGGAACCGGCGCGCTCGGCCAAACGCTGCGGTCCACCCATGGACGGCGTCAGACCGACCACTGTCTCGACCAGTCCGAACTTCGCCTTCGGCGCCGCGAGGATGATGTCGCAGGCCAAGGAGATCTCGAAGGCAGCAGTCAGCGTCAGCCCGTGCGCCGCGTAGATGACCGGGCACGGCAACGCCTCGAGCGGATGGCAGATCTGGGCGAACAGTTCGCGCCACAATTCCGCTCCCTGCTCCGGGTTCAGTCCGTCGAACACATGGACGTCGACGCCGGCCGAGTTGACCTTGCCCTCGGCGCGCAGAAGCACAGCGCGCGGTGGGTTTTCGGTCAGCGCTGCAACATCGGCGATGACGGCGTCGAACATGGCCTGATCGAACAGATTGAGTGGTCCGTGCGCGAACGTCAGGACAGCCACCTCGGCACCACCATCGGTGGTGAAGCGCTCGAGGCGGGTGGGATGCGATTCGGGAGCAGTCATGCCGCCACACTGCCACATCGAACCGGCCTACGATCGTCGGGTGGACGGTCTGAGAAATGCACTCGCGGACGTTGTGGGACACCGGTTCGTCGTCGACGACGCCGACGTGTTGGCGACCCGTTCCACCGACCAGACAGGGCGCTACAGCGGGCGCGCCAGCGCTCTGGTCCGACCCGGAAATACCGCCGAAGTCTCGGCAGTGCTGAACGTGTGCCGCTCGCGCGGCGTACCGGTCACCATTCAGGGCGGGCGAACCGGTCTGGTCGCCGGGACGGTGCCCGAGCACGACGACGTCCTGCTCTCCACCGAACGCCTCGAGGCGATCGGCGAAGTCGATGTTGCCGCCGGTCGGATCACCGTCGGTGCGGGAGTGACACTCACGCAGGTACATTCCGCGGCGGCCGCCGCACGCCTGAAATTCGGCGTGGACATAGCTTCACGGGATACGGCGACGATCGGCGGCATGGTCTCCACCAATGCCGGTGGGCTGCACACGGTTCGATACGGGAACATGGCCGAACAGGTGCTCGGCCTCGAGGTGGTGCTCCCCGACGGGACCACGGTGCGCCGGTCACCGAAAGTGTTGTCCGACAATTCCGGATACAACCTGCCCGCACTGTGGGTGGGCAGCGAGGGAACTCTTGGTGTGGTCACGGCGGTCGATCTGAAACTACGTCGGGTACCGACTCACCGGGTCACGACGCTGACCGGTTTCGACAGACTGCAAGACGTCGTGGACGCGGGGCGCACGTTGCGCACTCTCGACGGCGTCGACGCACTGGAGTTGGTGGACGGGCGCGGTCTCGAACTGGCCGCCCGCCATTTGAACGCCGCGGTTCCGACGGGGCGACCGTGGTACCTCCTCGCCGAGGTGTCCGCGGCCCACGATCCGCTGGAAGACCTGGCCGAGCTGCTCGAACGCATCGGCCCACCGCAGACCCCGGCCGTGGCGATCGACGCCCCCGGCTCGACGCGCTTGTGGGCGGCACGCGAATGCTTCGCCGAGGTGGTCGGATTGTTCGGTCCCCCACTGAAATTCGACGCGGCGCTGCCGCTGAACTCGCTTGCCACCTTCGCCGAGGACGCCGCGGCGGTGATCGCGACTCGCGCCCCCGAGGCAATTCCGATCCTCTTCGGACACGTCGCCGAGGGAAATATCCACCTCAACGTCCTGAACTGCCCGAACGGCGACACCGTGTACCGCAGCGTCCTCGAACTGGTTCGCGATCACGGCGGAAACGTCAGTTCCGAGCACGGGGTGGGCTCGCTCAAACGCAACTATCTGGACCTGGCCCTCTCTGCGGAGGACATAGCCACGATGTGGGCGATCAAGCGAGCCCTGGACCCGAGCGACTATCTCAATCGTGCAGTGATGTTTCCCGACGCGCTTCGGCACTGACGGCCATCGCGTCGTCGTGTGCGTCGCCGCGCAGAGGCCGAGCGAAGCACACCGAAGCGACGAAGCCGATGAGCAGCACGCCTGCGGGCAGCCAGATCGACTCCGACATCGCCGTGCTGAACGGTTCACGGACGAACTCGGGTAGGTGACCCACTCCGGCTTCGGAACTGCCGCCGGTCAGACCCTGAGCCGCCAATCGTGCGGTGATCAGTGCTCCGATCGCGGCACTGCCGAGAACCGCACCCACCTGCCGGGTGGTGTTGTAGACGCCGGCGCCGGCGCCGGCCTGCATCGGAGGCAGGTTGTGTGTGGCGGTGGCCGCGAGCGGCGACCAGATGCATGCGTTGGCGAAGCCGATCAGGCCGATCGGCAGGAGCAGTTCCCAGATCGCGACGTCGGGAGACATAACCAATGCCAGCCAGCCCAGGGCGATCGCGAACAGCAGGAAGCCGGTGCCCGCGATGTAGCGCGGATGCGTCTTGTCGACGAGCTTGCCGATGATCGGCGCAAAAATGCCGGTCAGCACGGCCATCGGAACGAGGAGGAGCGCCGACTGCGTCGGGGAGAGTCCGCGAACTGCCTGGGTGTAGAACATCAGCGGAAGGACCATCGACGTGATCGCGAAGCCCATCGCGGTGATGGCGACGTTGGCGAGCGAGAAGTTGCGGTCCTTGAAGAGTTCGAGTGGAAGCAAGGGCTCGTTCTTGTTGCGCGACTGGTAGAACACGAACACCGCGAGCAACACCACACCGGCGCCGATCAGGCTCCAGACGAATCCGTTCCAGTCGTACGAACTGCCTTCCTGGATTCCGAACACGAGCAGGAACATGCCTGCGGCGCTGAGAATCACGCCGGGAATGTCGAACTTGTGCTCGCTGGTCGGCAACGACGGAACAAGCTTCCACGCGAGGAGGAAGGCGATGACACCAACCGGGACGTTGACGATGAAGATCCATTCCCAGCCGAGATTGTCGACCAACACACCACCGGCAAGCGGACCGACCAGCGTCGCAACACCGGCAACCGCGCCCCACAGGCCCATTGCGGCGCCACGCTTGTTCGGCGCGAACGTGCGTGTGATGACGGCCATCGTCTGAGGCGTCATCATTGCGGCGCCCAGACCTTGGAAAGCCCTTGCCACGATGAGCATCTCGACGCTGCCGGACAGACCACACCACAGTGAAGCGCCGGTGAACAGTACGAGGCCGATCATGTACAGGTTCTTCGGTCCGAACCTGTCACCGAGCCGGCCGGTGACGAGCAGCGGCACCGCGTACGCCAGCAGGTACGCGCTGGTGACCCAGACGACCTTGTTGATGTCGGTGCCGAGGTCATCAATGATCGCAGGGTTGGCTACAGCGACGATGGTGCTGTCCACCAGAATCATGAAGAACCCGATACACAGCGCCCACAGCGCGTGCCAGGGATTGACCTGCTTTTCCATCTTCAGTCCTTAGGTAGTGCGGACGAGCCTGCGGAGCCGGCCAGCCGGTCGAGAAGTTCTTGTGAGAGCCAGGGCATTTCGCCGCTCTCGATGTCTGTCACCAACGCGCCGATCCACTCTCTTTCGGCGACGGTCAGTGCGTGGGCGTAGTCCGCGCCCACCGTGAAGATTCGTGGTTTTTCCGCCGCCTTCACCGCTTCGTAGTCGACCTCGAATTTCGCGATCGTCTTGTCGAGGTGCGCGAGACGAATTCGAAGCATCTGACACGCGGTGGACGCGGAGAGGTTGTGCATTTCAGCGAGCGCGAGCGGCAACCGCGGATACTCCCGCACCGGAACCGCCAACATCTCACGTAGTTGATGCTCGAGGGCCTCACGGCCCCGGGCGGTGATCTCGTACGTCGTCCGTTCGGGCCGGTTGCCCTCACGATCGGTCCCGATCGAAGCCAGAAGTTCCTGCTTCTCCAGCCGGGAAACCGTGTGATAGAGCGATCCCGGCTTGATCTTCACCAACTGATCGCCCCGGCGAACCGAGGCAAGTTGATACATCTCGTACGGATGCATCGAACGCTCGGACAGCAGGCCCAGAACGGTGATTCCCAGAGGCGTCAGTGACACGTCACCCATGAGTCCCCCTCCCTGACAAGCCGCAATTGACTATTTCTTGACTATTCCACCTGAAATAGTCCACATGGAATATACGACCTCTGTCCATCTCGATCAACCCGTTCGAATCGGACTAGCCTGTAGCGAGTGGACGAACATCACCTCGACATCATCCGACTCGCTTGGGCACGTGAACTGGGCCTCGGCGACTCGGCACTTCGGCCGGCACACACGGCCCGCGTCGTCGGCGACGACATCCACGTTCTCGATCTGGCAGGCTCAGGTGCGATCGTCGGGCCGCAGTGGTTCATCGAGCGCACCGAGGACATCTCCGTCGACGCCCTGCTGCAACCGGCGCGTCTACTCGAGATCGCCGGCGATCACGGCGGCAGAATCACCGGCCCCGTCGATCTCGCTTTCCTCGGCGACTACACGGACGCGCCACCCGACGAGCAACTACTGATTTCCCACGACATCGACGACGCCCTCGCCGTCGCTGCGCTGTGCCCACCCGACGACAGCACCACAGCCGACCTCGGGAACCGGACGCGGTGGTTCACCGCCCTCACCGATTCCACCGAGGTGCTCGGATGCGCGGCGTACTCCGAATTTCAGGGATTCGTGGCAGATCTCACGACCCTGACTGCTCCAGCGCATCGCCGTCACGGAATCGGCTGCGCAGTAACGCTTCTCGCTGCGGAGGACGCTCTCGATTCCGGATTGATCCCGCAGCTACGCACAAGTCGCGGCAGTGCGATCGGAGCGACGCTTCCACGTAAAGCCAAATTCGACGTTCTGGGGGCATACGCTCGGGTACACGTGCACCTGCCCAGTTGACACTCGAACGAGAGGGACCGCAGATGAGTACGGAAGACGGCGCGAGCGAACCGACATTCGTCGAAGAGGGTCGTGAATTCAAACGCGACACCAACTACATCCCGACCCGGATCACCGAGGACGGCCGCGACGGTTATCCCGTCGAACCCGGGCGATACCGGTTGATCGTGGCACGTGCCTGCCCGTGGGCAAACCGCGCCATCATCGTACGCCGCCTGCTCGGCCTCGAAGACGTACTGTCGATGGGCATCTGCGGTCCGGTTCACGACAAACGAAGCTGGACTTTCGATCTCGACCCGGGAGGCGTCGATCCCGTACTGAAGATCCCGCGACTGCAGGACGCATACCTCGCCCGAGATCCCCACTACCCCAGGGGAATCACGGTGCCCGCCATGGTGGAGATCGCCACGGGCAAGGTGATCACGAACGACTACCCACAGATCACCCTCGACTTCTCGACGCAATGGAAGAAGTACCACCGCGAAGGCGCACCGGATCTGTACCCGGAGCCTCTGCGAAACGAAATCGACGAAGTGGCCGAGTACGTTTTTCGCGACGTCAACAACGGCGTCTACCGCTGCGGTTTCGCCGGTTCACAGCAGGCGTACGACGAGGCATACGACACGCTGTTCGCTCGCCTCGACTGGCTCACCGAACGTCTTGCCCGGCAACGTTTCCTGGTGGGCGACACCATCACCGAAGCCGATGTGCGCCTGTTCACCACGCTGGCGCGGTTCGATCCCGTCTATCACGGCCACTTCAAGTGCAACAGAAGCAAACTCAGCGAGATGCCGGTGCTGTGGGACTACGCGCGCGATCTGTTCCAGACCCCCGGATTCGGTGACACCATCGACTTCACACAGATCAAAGCGCACTACTACATCGTGCATTCCGAGATCAATCCCTCCGGAATCGTGCCCAAGGGACCGGAATTGACACACTGGCTCGAACCGCACGGACGCGAACAGTTGGGTGGCCGACCGTTCGGGGACGGCACACCACCTCATCCGCCCATCCCGTCGGAAGTGGTTCCGGCAGAGCACTGGGCCACCAGGTAGGTCGCGGGGGGCTACTCCCCTGCGTACGTGCCGAAACTCCAGTACACACCTTCGGGATCACGGCAGGTGAACCCCCGCGAACCGTAGTCCTCGTCGCGCAATCCCTGCGTGATCGTGGCGCCCGCGGCGACAGCGCGTTCGTGGAGTGCATCGGCGGCGTCCGCGTCGTCCACGACGATGTACACCGAACCGATTCCAGGGGGCAGGCCGGCGATCGCCGAATCGGTGCGCGGCGAACCCAACATGATGCCGCCACCGCCCGGCCAGTCGAGTTGGGCGTGGTCCACCACGTCTCCCTCTCCGTAGACGGCCTTCTCCACGAAACCGAAGGTGCTCACCAGAAAGTGGATTGCCGCACGGGCGTCGAGGTAGCGCAGCGTCGGCCAGATGGTCGTCGAACGAGATTCCGAAGTGGCGGTCATAACACTCGAACTCCTGCCTGGGAAAACTCACGAAGAAAACCGAGTCTCGTACGAGCCTATGGCCCCGGTGATCACCGCCGCCAGCGAAAACTTCACCTATTCTCGAGATACGGTCCACCTCGCTTCAGAGGAGGACAACTGTGGAGGGGCAGCAATGAGCAAGTCGACGAACAACGACAGCGGGCGTATCGAGAAGGTCCTCGTTTCCGTTCTCGACAACGGAAGCCGCCTGCAAGCGCCCGCAGTGGCCAAATACGTCAACCACGTCCGTAAGGCGCACCCCGACGAGTCACCTGCTCAGATCGTCGAGCGGATGGAGAAGATGTTCATTCTCGCCGTGACCGGCAGCGGCAGTGCCGTCGGCGCCACCGCCGCGGTGCCGGGCGTCGGAACGGTCGCGTCCATCGCTGCCGTCGGTGCGGAATCGGCTTTCTTCCTCGAGGCGTCAGCACTGCTGACGTTGGCAATTGCGTCAGTGCATGGAATCTCCGTACAGGATCACCAGCAACGACGCGCCCTGGTCCTGGCAGTCGCCCTCGGCGAATCCGGTATGGAGATCGTGCAGAAGGCCACCGGAATCACAGCCAAGAACTGGGGAACGGCAATCACGAGCAAGATTCCCGGACCCACGATGAGGGGAATGAACAGCACCCTCGTGCGGAAATTCGTGACCAAGTACGCCGCGAAGCGCAGCGCACTGATCCTCGGCAAGCTCGTTCCGGCCGGAATCGGTGCGGTCATCGGCGGTGCGGGCAACCGTGCAATCGGCAAGGGCGTCGTCAAGAATGCGCGCGAAGCCTTCGGACCGGCACCGGCCAGGTGGACCGACCACCTGATCGTGATGCCTGCCGACGATGCCGCAGTGCTTCCCCAGACGGAGACACGCCGGGCCATCCGCAGATAGCCGTCCGGGCCGTAGGCTCGCATCACGTATTCGCCGCCGACCCGGGAGCAGCATTGACGAACACCGCAATGGGATCCTTCTCTGCCCCCATCGAGATTCGTGGGTTGACGAAGACGTTCAAGGCGGCGCGCGCGGTCAACGACCTGAGCTTCGACGTTCAGGCGGGCTCGATCACCGGGTTTCTCGGCCCGAACGGTTCGGGCAAGACGACCACGTTGCGGATGCTCCTCGGACTGGTGTCACCGACGTCGGGATCGGCCACGATCAACGGCACCCCGATGCGTTTGCTGCCCAACCCGGCCCGGACCGTCGGCGCAGTACTCGACGTCGGCAGTCTCCATCCGAAACGAACGGCGCTCGGACACCTCGAGATCTACGCGGCCGCTATCGGCATGCCGCCTCAGCGCGCGGCGCAGGTGCTGGACATGGTCGGTCTGAGATCGGTCGGAGCCCACAAGACCGGCACCTTCTCGCTCGGGATGCGCCAACGCCTGATCCTTGCCACCGCGATGCTCGGTGATCCCGAGATCCTCGTGCTCGACGAACCCGCGAACGGACTCGACCCCGAGGGCATGGCGTGGCTTCGTCAGTTCCTGCAGACCTTCGCCGGTTCCGGCCGAACGGTTCTGATCTCGAGTCACGCGCTTCGTGAAGTGGAAGCGACCGTCGACAGCGTGGTCATCGTCAGCGCCGGCTCACTCGTCTACCAAGGGACCATGGACGAACTTCGCCGCTCGCAGCGCAGTCGACTGCTCGTCTCGTGTTCCAACCCAGCGCTCCTCGCCACGGCATTGGCCGCTCGCGGAATCATCGACGCCCAGATCACCCAGGACGGACGGCTCGCCGTGGGCGGCACCGACACGTCGGTACTGCCACCGGTGGCGTCGGCCGCCGGAGTCACGATCTTCGGTGTCGCAACCGAAGGCGCAGATCTCGAGCAACTGTTCCTCGCGATGACAACACCGCAGTACGCGGTTCCCCAGGTCGGATACCACCGCCCACCCGGTCCCGGTTCCGGACCGGGCTATTACGGCCCTGCCGCATACGGACCTTCCGGAGGACACAGATGACCACGCTCGTGCGCGCGGAGACACTCAAAGTTCTCACCCTGCGCTACTGGTGGGCACTGGCCATCGCACCGGTGGTCGTGGCCGTGCTGATTGCTGCCTCGACTCGGACGTTCGTCGAAGTCGTGGCCGATTCGGCCGACACCACGTTCGACGTCGATGTCGTGTCCACCGGCGTCAGCCTCGGTGTCTCGAACACGCTTGTCCTGGTGTTCGCGGCCGTCTTCGGAGCACTCACCGCCGGATCCGAATTCGGCTACAAGACTCTCACCACGACGTTCCTCACAGCTCGTGGCCGCGACGGAGTTCTCGGCGCAAAACTTGCCGTCGTCGCGGTATTCGCCGTCGGCTACGCACTGGCGGTCGAAGTAGTCAGCATCGGCGCGATGTTGCTCTTCGGCCGGGACTTCAGCTTCACCACCGATCTCTTCGCCATCTGCGCCGCAGGCATCCTGGCGTGTGCGCTGTGGGCACTACTCGGCGCCGGGGTGGCCCTGCTCACCGGTTCGTCGATGGCCGGTGCCCTCTCGGTCGTCCTGTGGTTCGTCTTCGGTGAATGGATCGTCCGCGCCGTGCTGCTCGCGATGGATCTCGGTGGGATCGGGGCCGCGCTTCCGGTGTCGGCCACGATCGGCACGATCGTCAATGCGGCACCGTCGATCGACGTCGACGCGTTTGCGTCCTGGCCGAGCGGCCCGATGATGCTGGCCGCTTGGGTAGTTCTGTTCTGCGGGCTCGGTTGGCTACGGACCAGGACCCGCGACATCACCTGAAAAAGCTGTCTGGGGCCGGGTCTACCGTGGATCTCGATGAACACGATCAACACGGACAGTCCGGTAGCTGGAGAGGTGGATCGAGCTCCGGGCTGGATCCGCCGCTTGGCCCACGCATGCTGGTTGCACCGAAGAGTTGCGATCGGCGCGCTACTCGTTACGGTCATCGCCTCTGCGATCGACATCTCGTTTCCTCTCCTGACCCGCTATGCGCTCGACGCCGCAAGCCAGGAGAACCCGGGCAAGGTGATCGGGTTCGTCGCGTTGGCGATCGCGTTGCTCGCGATCGTCCGCTTCGCGTGCCAGTACGGCCGACGGATGCTTGCCGGCCGACTCTCGCTCGACGTTCAACACGACTTGCGGCTCGCCCTGCTCGGTTCGCTGCAACGCCTCGACGGACGCGGGCAGGATCAGATCCGCACAGGCCAGGTGGTCTCCCGGTCCATCACGGATCTGCAGCTCGTCCAGGGTTTACTCGCGATGGTGCCGATGTCCGCGGGAGCGCTCCTGCAATTCGTGCTGGCGATCGGCATCATGGCGTGGCTCTCGCCGCTGTTGACTCTCGTCGCTGTCGCCGTCATCCCAGCAGTAGGGCTGGTGGTGTTCCTGATGCGACCGATGCTCTTCGCCGCAACATGGTCCGCGCAGCAGCGGGCCGCCGACCTCGCCCAACACGTCGAGGAAACCGTCACCGGCGTTCGCGTCGTCAAGGGATTCGGGCAGGAACAACGAGCCGTCGACCAACTCGAAAAGCACAGCCGCACGCTGTATTCGGAGCGCCTTCGCGCCGCGTGGTTGAACGCGAAATTCGCGCCGACCATGGCCGCCTTGCCCCAGCTGGGGCAGGTGGGAGTGATCGCCCTCGGCGGGTATCTCGCACTGCACGACAAGATCACCGTGGGAACGTTTCTCGCGTTCGCCACCTACATCGTGACGATGACCGGCGTCACCCGAACTCTGTCGTCGGTCATCGTCATGGCGCAGCTTGCGCGCGCCGCTGTCGAGCGTGTCTACGACGTCATCAACGCTCAGCCGGACATCGCCGATCCTGACCATCCGGTGGACCTGCCCGACGGTCCGCTCGGAGTCACCTTCGACGACGTGGCATTCGGATTCGACACCGAACGCGACGTCCTGACCGGGCTGAACCTCCGCATAGAACCGGGCGAGACCGTCGCCGTCGTGGGGCCGGCCGCGTCGGGCAAGACCGCGTTGTCCTTGCTTCTCCCCCGGTTCTACGCCCCGACTTCGGGTGTAGTGACCGTCGATACCGCGGGCGAGACGTTCCCCATCGGCGAACTGCGCACAGAACAGCTTCGTGCCGCCGTCAGCCTGGTCTTCGACGAACCTTTCCTGTTCTCGGACACCATCGCCGCCAACATGGCACTGGGGCGCGAGGACGCCTCCGACGAGGACATCCGCGCCGCAGCTGCACTGGCACAGGCGGACACCTTCATCGAGGCACTCCCGGACGGATACGACACCGTTGTCGGTGAACGAGGTCTGACGCTGTCGGGCGGCCAGCGTCAGCGCATCGCACTTGCCCGAGCCCTCCTCGTCGACCCACGGATCCTGGTCCTCGACGACGCGACCTCCGCAGTCGATGCGGCAACCGAGGCTGCGATCTTCGACGCGTTCCGGGCCAGACGGCGCCAGACCACGCTGATCCTCGCTCACCGGCGGTCCACCCTGACGCTCGCAGACCGGGTCGCGGTTCTCGACGGCGGACGGATCATCGACTCCGGAACCGTGGACGAACTGGAAGCGCGATGTCCGCTCTTTCGTGCCCTGTTCTCCTCGCCGCCGGAACTACCGGCCGAACTCGACGACGTCGACTCCGATGCTTTCGGACGTGACCGCAGCGAGCCCACAGCCGAGCAGTTGTGGCCGCAGGCTCCGGAATCCGAAGCCGACAGCACTACCGCTTCGGCGCAGGGTGCGGGCGGACCGATGGCCGGAGCGCTCAGCGGAATCGCGGTGACTCCGTCCCTGCGGGCAGCAGTCGACGCTCTCCCACCCGCACGCGAAGACCCCGGAATCGCTCCTGAGAGCCTGCGCGAATCGAATCCACAGTTCTCACTCCGACAGATCTTGAGGCCGGTCCGCTGGGTTCTACTGGCGGTTGTCGTGTGCCTTGCCCTGGACTCCGCAGCGGCGATCGCATTTCCCTCCCTCGTCAGATACGCGATCGACCACGGAGTCGTGACCGCGGACAGCAGCACGCTCTGGATAGCGACGGCATTCGGCGCGCTCCTGGTCGCAGCGGACTGGGTCGTCGTCGCGGTCATGACGGTGCTCACCGCCCGGGCCGGCGAACGCGTGTTGTTCGGGCTCCGCGTACGCAGCTATGCACACCTGCAGCGCCTGGGTCTGGACTACTACGAACGGGAATTGTCCGGCCGCATCATGACGCGTATGACCACCGACGTCGACGCGCTCTCGTCGTTCATCCAAACCGGTATGTCGACGGCGATCGTGAGCGTCCTGACCGTCGGCGGAATTTCGATCGCCCTCCTGGCGACCGACGTGACGCTCGGCCTGGTGGCGCTGGCCGTCATCCCACCGCTCGTGGTTGCGACCGTGATCTTCCGCAAGATCTCCTCGGTTGCCTACAGCCAGTCCCGCGAACGGATCTCGCTCGTCAATGCCGACTTCCAGGAGAACATCGCCGGTCTGCGAGCAGCTCAGGCCTACCGCCGCGAAGAAGGTGCGGCGCGTAGGTTCGCAGAACGCTCCGAAAGCTACCGCCGATCGCGGATGCGGTCGCAGCGAGCCATTTCGATCTACTTCCCTTTCATTTCGTTCCTGTCCGACCTCGCGTTGGCCGCGGTCGTGTTCGTCGGTGCGCACCAGATCGCCAACGGATCGACTTCGCCCGGCGTACTGATCGCTTTCGTGCTCTACCTCGGTCTGCTGTTCGGACCGATTCAGCAACTCTCACAAGTGTTCGATGGTTACCAACAGGCAAACGTCGGATTGCAACGAATCGGCGACCTGCTGCGCACTCGCAGTTCGATCGAGACTGCCGACAGCGAGGATTTGATCGCGATCTCCGGACGACTCGACGGCGCCGTCCATCTCGACGGGGTCGGGTTCCGGTACTCGGGTGCGGACGTCGACGCCCTCTCCGATTTCGATCTGCAAATCCCGCCGGGCACGACCGTCGCTCTGGTCGGCCGAACCGGTGCCGGGAAGTCGACGGTCGTGAAGTTGCTCGCCCGCTTCTACGACCCGACGTCCGGATCGGTCGACGTGGACGGAACCGACATCCGGAACTTCCACCTCTCGCAGTACCGACGTCGCCTCGGCGTGGTCCCACAAGAAGCCCATCTGTTCACCGGCACGGTCGCCGACAACATCGCGTACGGCAGGCCGTCGGCGTCGCACGCGGAGATCGAGGAAGCGGCACGTTCCGTCGGCGCACTGAATTCGATAGCCGACATGCGTGGAGGCATGAATCATCCCGTCGGCGAGCGCGGCCAGGGGCTCTCGGCGGGCCAACGCCAACTGATCGCATTGGCCCGTGCCGAACTCGTCGACCCGGACCTTCTGCTCCTCGACGAGGCGACCGCGACGCTCGATCCCGCGACCGAACGAATGGTGCTCGAAGCAAGTCGGTCGGTCACCCGGAAACGGACTTCCGTCGTCGTAGCTCACCGCCTCGCGACAGCTGCCCGAGCGGACCTCGTTGTCGTAGTTGACCGGGGACGTATCGTTGAATACGGCCCGCACGATGTTCTGCGGTATGCCGGTGGTCACTACTCGGGACTCTGGGATGCATCGCAGGCGCGTGAGGGGAATAATCTGACGTCGAGAACTGTCATCGAAGGCAACCCCGTCGCGTGACAGTCGGCACGGATTTGTACCGCCGAGAGGTAGTGCGCGATCGCAAGATCACGGACTTCCGTGAGACAGCTCACAAATTGTGTGCCGCACAATTGCTCGTCACACGCTCGGGCTAATCTCATGTATATAGGCGCTCTGATCGGGTACCGAAATAGAAACGAGGCGAACACCTGCCGTGAGCAGCAGTTCTACATCCCAATTCGGACAGAACCAGTGGCTGGTTGACGAGATGTACCAACGCTTCCAGGACGATCCGTCGTCCGTGGATCCCAGTTGGCACGAATTCTTGACCGATTACTCGCCGGACTCGGCGAACACGGGAGGTGGAAACGGGACTGCCTCGAACGGCAACGCGGCTGCACCCGCCGCTGTTGTAGCTCCGCCTGCTGCTCCCAAGGCCACGCCTCCCGCCCCCAAGACCGCACCTCCTGCGCCGGCTGCCAAGGCTGCCGCTCCGGCCCCCGCGAAGACGGCAGCGCCCGCCGCCAAGGCCGCCCCGGCCCAGCCCGCAGCAGCCAAGCCCGCGGCCGCTACTGCGAAGCCCGCCCCTGCCGGCGGAGCCGAGGAGACCAAGGTTCTCCGCGGCGCCGCAGCCGCAGTCGTCAAGAACATGTCGCTCTCGCTCGAGATCCCGACTGCAACCAGCGTGCGTGCCATCCCCGCGAAGCTGATGTTCGACAACCGCATCGTCATCAACAACCACCTCGCGCGTACCCGCGGCGGCAAGATCTCGTTCACCCACCTCTTGGGTTACGCGATCGTCCAGGCAGTCAACGCGTTCCCCAACATGAACCGGCACTTCGCCGAAATCGACGGCAAGCCGAACGCGGTCACGCCCGAGCACACCAATCTCGGACTCGCGATCGACCTTCCCGGAAAGGACGGCAACCGCTCACTGGTAGTTGCCGCCATCCGGAACACCGAGTCGATGAACTTCGTCCAGTTCCACGCGGCATACGAGGACATCGTCCGACGCGCCCGTGAAGGCAAGCTCACCGGCGAAGACTTCACCGGCGTCACCATTTCGCTGACCAACCCGGGCGGTATCGGCACGGTTCACTCCGTTCCTCGCCTGATGAAGGGCCAGGGCGCCATCATCGGTGCCGGCGCGATGGAATACCCCGCCGAGTTCCAGGGCGCCAGCGACGAGAAGCTGGCCGAGATGGGCGTCGGCAAGTTGATGACTCTCACCTCGACCTACGATCACCGCATCATCCAGGGTGCCGAGTCGGGCGATTTCCTGCGCACGATCCACAACCTGCTGATCAGCGACGAGTTCTACGACGAGATCTTCCACGCGCTCGGCAACCCGTACGAGCCGGTGCGGTGGCGCAAGGACGTGCCGGAAGGCGCTGTCGACAAGAACACCCGCGTTCTCGAACTGATCGCTGCATACCGTGACCGCGGCCACCTCATGGCCGACACGGACCCGTTGCAGTTCGTCAAGGACAAGTTCCACAGCCACCCCGACCTCGACGTCATCAGCCACGGCCTGACGCTGTGGGATCTGGACCGTGAGTTCAAGGTCGGCGGCTTCCACGGCCAAGAGAAGATGAAGCTGCGCGACGTGTTGAGCGTGCTGCGCGACGCGTACTGCCGCCACGTCGGCGTCGAGTACACGCACATCCTCGAGACGGATCAGCGTCAGTGGATCCAGGACCGCGTCGAGGGCCATCACGCCAAGCCTTCGGTCGCTCAGCAGAAGTACATCCTGAGCAAGCTCAACGCCGCCGAGGCCTTCGAGACGTTCCTGCAGACCAAGTACGTCGGCCAGAAGCGCTTCTCGCTCGAAGGCGCCGAAGCAGTCATCCCGATGATGGACGCCGTGATCGACCAGGCCGCCGAGCACCAGCTCGACGAGGTCGTCATCGGCATGCCGCACCGTGGCCGTCTCAACGTGCTTGCCAACATCGTCGGCAAGCCGTACTCCAAGATCTTCACGGAGTTCGAGGGCAACATGAACCCGGCGGCCGCTCACGGCTCCGGCGACGTGAAGTACCACTTGGGTGCCAGCGGAACGTACATCCAGATGTTCGGCGACAACGACATCGCTGTCTCCTTGACCGCAAACCCGTCGCACCTCGAGGCCGTCGACCCGGTTCTCGAAGGCCTGGTCCGCGCCAAGCAGGACATCCTCGACAAGGGCGAAGAAGGCTTCACCGTCCTGCCGCTCATGCTGCACGGTGACGCTGCATTCGCCGGTCAGGGTGTTGTCGCCGAGACGCTCAACCTCTCGCTGCTTCGCGGTTACCGCACCGGTGGCACCGTGCACATCGTCGTGAACAACCAGGTCGGCTTCACCACCGCTCCGGAACATTCACGCTCGTCCGAGTACTGCACCGACGTCGCGAAGATGATCGCCGCACCGGTCTTCCACGTCAACGGCGACGACCCCGAGGCTTGCGTCTGGGTTGCTCAGCTGGCCGTCGACTTCCGTGAGAAGTTCGGCAAGGACGTCGTCATCGACCTCATCTGCTACCGCCGTCGCGGTCACAACGAGGGCGACGACCCGTCGATGACCCAGCCGGCCATGTACGACGTCATCGACACCAAGCGCAGCGTTCGTAAGAGCTACACCGAGTCCCTCATCGGCCGCGGTGACATCTCGCTCAAGGAAGCCGAAGACGCACTTCGCGACTACCAGGGCCAGCTCGAACGGGTCTTCAACGAGGTCCGTGAACTCGAGAAGTTCCAGCCCGAACCGTCCGAGTCCGTCGAACTCGACCAGACTCCCCCGGCTCGCCTGACCACGGCTGTCGCTCCCGAGGTCCTCGAGCGCATCGGTGATGCGTTCGTCAACGTCCCCGACGGCTTCACCGTTCACCCGCGCGTCAAGCCGGTTGCCGAGAAGCGCCGCGAGATGGCCCGTGAGGGACATGTCGACTGGGCGTTCGCAGAATTGCTCGCGTTCGGCTCGTTGGCCGAGCAGGGTGCCTTGATCCGCCTCGCGGGTCAGGACTCCAAGCGAGGAACGTTCACGCAGCGTCACTCGGTCCTCATCGACCGCAAGACCGGCAACGAGTACAGCCCGATCGCCAAGATCGCTGCCGACGCCGAAAACGGCGGCAAGTTCATGGTCTACGACTCCGCACTCACCGAGTACGCAGGTCTGGGCTTCGAGTACGGCTACTCGGTCGGTAACCCCGACGCTCTGGTCCTGTGGGAAGCGCAGTTCGGTGACTTCGTCAACGGCGCGCAGACCATCATCGACGAGTTCATCTCTTCGGGTGAGGCCAAGTGGGGTCAGCTCTCCGACGTCGTGCTGCTCCTGCCGCACGGTCACGAGGGTCAGGGTCCGGACCACACCTCCGGTCGCATCGAGCGTTTCCTTCAGCTGTGTGCAGAAGGCTCGATGACCGTTGCGGTTCCGTCGACTCCGGCCAGCTACTTCCACCTGCTGCGTCGCCATCACCTCGACGGCATCCGCCGTCCGCTGGTGGTTTTCACGCCCAAGTCGATGCTGCGTAACAAGGCTGCCGTCAGCAACGTCGAGGACTTCACGACGGGCAAGTTCCGTTCGGTCTTCGAGGAGCCGGCATACGAGAGCGGCGAAAGCGCACGCGAATCGGTCAAGCGGGTTCTGCTGGTCAGCGGCAAGCTGTACTGGGAACTCCTGGCGAAGAAGCACAAGGACGAGCGTGACGACATCGCCATCGTGCGCATGGAGCAGCTCTACCCCGTGCCGAAGCGTCGCCTCAAGGAGACCCTGGACCGTTACCCGAATGCGGATCAGTTCCGTTGGGTCCAGGAAGAGCCCGCAAACCAGGGTGCGTGGCCGTTCCTCGGGCTGGCTCTGCCGGACCTTCTGCCGGAGACCTTGACCGGTATCAAGCGCATCTCGCGCCGTCCGATGTCCGCTCCCTCTTCGGGATCGAGCAAGGTCCACGCGGTGGAGCAGCAGGAGATCTTGGACGAGGCGTTCCTGCCGACCAACTGATCTCAGTAATTTGACAAGGGCCGGGCCCCACATTCCGCAAGGAGTGTGGGGCCCGGCCTTTCTGCGTTCACGTCAATTCGATTGCAGCAGACCCAGATCCGGCCCGGCATCGAAGCCGACGGCGGCCAGTGCCAACGCAGGTAACGACTGAACCGTCAGGTCGATCAGTTCCTCGCGGGTGATGGCGGGCGCTCGGAGCCAACTGATGGTGGCTTCCTCGACAAACGCGATCCAACCGCGAACGGCCAACTCCACCTGAGGTGTTCGAGTCAGGCCGATCTTCGGGAGCTGATCGAGGGTTCTCTTGGCCATGATGTCGCGAGTCTGCTCGAACACCTCACGCATCTGCGGATCCCCGCTGGCGGTCCCGCGGAGCAGCGAGACGTAGGTATTGCGGTTCTCGGTCACGTAGTCGACGTACGACGCCAGCACCGAGCGGAGGGTGAGCATCGGATCGTCCGACTCGCTCGGCTCGGTGCGCTGGAGCATCTGTTCACTGCTGTGTCGGACGATCGCCAGATGGAACTCGCTTTTCGACGCGAAGTAGTGGAACAGAAGCCCCCGCGAGACACCAGCCTGATCGGCGATGTCCTCGACGGAAATCTGTTCGAGCGGCCGTTCGGCCAGCATCCGCGCCCCGAGGTCGATGAGTTGCGCTCGGCGTTGCGCAGGGTCGAGCCGCGTTCGCTTTACTGCGTCCATGCCCAATAGACTACTGAATATTCGTCAATAAGCTATTGACCGTGACTCAATAAAGGCATATCGTTCCCTACATGAGTCTTCCAGTTACAGATACCTCAGCACCTGCCGCGGATACTCGCCACGTCGGCACACTGATCATCGGCAGTGGTTTCGCCGGTCTCGGTGCGGCGATCAAACTGGCACAGGCCGGCATCACGGACTACGTCGTTCTCGAGCGCGGCAACGACGTCGGCGGAACCTGGCGTGACAACAGCTACCCGGGCGCCGCGTGTGACGTGCCGTCGCATTTGTACTCGTACTCTTTTGCACTCAATCCGGAGTGGACGCGCTCCTTCTCCACTCAGCCCGAGATCTACAAGTACATCCAGTCGGTGGCCAACCGCCACAAGGTGCTCGACAAGCACATCTTCGACTGCGATGTTCTCTCCGCACGCTGGGACGAGGCGTCTGCTCGGTGGCACGTCAGCACCAACAAGGGCGAATTCGTCGCAAAGATCGTCGTCTCGGCCGTCGGCGCATTGTGTGAGCCTTCACTTCCGGACATCAAGGGCATCGACGGCTTCAAGGGCGAGATCTTCCACTCCTCGCGTTGGAACCACGACGCCGATCTGACCGGCAAGCGCGTGGCCGTCATCGGAACCGGCGCCTCGGCCATCCAGATCGTGCCGGCCATCGGCAAGAAGGTCTCGCATCTCGACGTGTACCAGCGCACGGCGCCGTGGATCCTGCCCCGCGCAGACCGCGAGTACACCAAGATCGAGCACCTCGCGTTCAAGTACCTCCCCGGCTTCCAGAAGTTGTGCCGCACCGGTATCTACTGGATGCGAGAGACGCAGGTCGTCGGCCTGGCCAAGGCGCCGGTCTTCATGAAGCCGCTGCAGTTCGCCGCCGAGCGTCACCTGAAGGCCCAGATCAAGGACAAGGATCTTCGCAAGAAGGTCATGCCCAACTTCCAGATCGGCTGCAAGCGCATGCTGATCTCGAACAACTACTTCCCCACCCTCGCCCAGGACAATGTCGACCTGGTGACCGAAGGCATCGAGGAGGTCACCGCCAACGGGATCGTCTCGAAGACCGGCACCACGCGTGAGATCGATGCCATCGTCGTGGCGACCGGATTCCACGTCACCGACTCCCCCACCTTCGCGGGAATCTTCGGCAAGGACGGACGCTCGCTCGCCGAGGTCTTCGAAGAGACCGGCATGCAGGGATACAAGGGCGCGGCAGTTGCCAACTTCCCCAACATGTTCTTCCTCGTCGGACCCAACACCGGCCTCGGACATTCGTCGATGGTCTTCATGATCGAGTCGCAGATCAACTACCTGGTCGACGCGATCGCCACCATCGACAAGTACGACATCGGCACCATCGAGGTGCGCAAGGACAAGCAGGACAAGTACAACAAGGACCTGCAGGCAGCTATGTCCAAGAGCGTGTGGAACAACGGCGGTTGCGCCAGCTGGTACATGGACAAGCACGGAAACAACACCACCCTGTGGCCTGGCTTCACCTTCCAGTTCCGCAATGCCACCAAGCATTTCGACCTCGCGGCATACCGCAGCGTCGCCACCTCGGATCTCGGCGCCGTCGGCACCACGACCACTTCACAGATCGACCTCGACGACGAGAAGGCAGTAGCACAATGAGTGATTTTGCAGGCAAGGTCGTAGTCATCACCGGAGCGGGATCGGGCATCGGTCGCGCACTCGCACTGAACCTGGCCGGCCAGGGCGCCAAGTTGGCAATCTCCGACGTGGACACCATCGGGCTCGCCGAGACAACGCGTCTGGTGGAAGCCATCGGCGCCGAGGTGAAGTCGGACCATCTCGACGTCACCCAGCGCGAAGCGGTTCTCGAGTACGCCGACGCGGTTGTCGCCCATTTCGGCAAGGTCAACCAGATCTACAACAACGCCGGAATCGCCTACCACGGCACTTTCGAGAAGTCCGAATTCAAGGACTTCGAACGTGTCATGGACGTCGACTTCTGGGGAGTTGTCAACGGCACCAAGGCATTCCTCCCCCACGTCATCGCATCCGGCGACGGGCACATCGTGAACGTGTCGAGCCTCTTCGGTCTGCTGTCGATGCCGGGTCAGAGCGCCTACAACTCGGCCAAGTTCGCCGTTCGCGGTTTCACCGAGTCGCTTCGCCAGGAAATGCTGATCGCCAAGCACCCGGTGAAGGTCACCTGTGTGCACCCGGGCGGAATCAAGACGGCCATCGCACGCAACGCCACCGCAGGCCCGGGTGAAGATCTTGCGGTCTTCTCCGAGTTCTTCGACCGCAAGCTCGCGCGCACCACACCGGAGGACGCCGCCAAGACGATCGTCAACGGTGTTCGGAAGAGCAAGCCGCGAGTTCTCATCGGGATGGACGCAATCGCACTCGACGCCTGGGTTCGCCTCGTAGGATCGGGCTACCAGCGCATCGTCGCGATCGTCGCCGGCCGAATGATGCCCAAGTCCAGCTGAGTTCGTTTCACAGCGCAGTTCGTTTCACAGCGCAGTTCGCATATAGAGTCAGGAGCCCTGCCGGTGAGCACGTTCACCCTTCCGCTGCCCGTGGTCGCATTCTTGTTGAAGCCGTACTTCCGTCTGGCTTTCAACTCGCGGCTGCCGTATCGGATTCAACGTCTGTTGCTCGAGGCCGGGGCACCGCTACAGCAGGTTCCAGCGGGCGCCGTCGTGCGCCCGCTGGAGCTGGCTTGCCGACCGGCAGAGAAGATCACCGTCGGCGCAACCGAGCGCCCCACCGCAGTTCTCTACCTGCACGGCGGGGCGTACACACTGGGTTCGCTGTCCACACACCGTTCTCTCGCAGCTCATCTCGCCCGTGAGTCGTCCAGTGCGGTCTTCACCTTGGACTACCGTCTCGCGCCGGAGAATCCGTATCCCGCCGCTCTCGACGACGCGGTCTCGGCCTTCATGCAGTTGGTCACCGAGTTCGACTATTCGGAAGACCGCGTTGCCATCGCCGGCGATTCGGCCGGTGGCGGCCTGGCCGCGGCGACCGCTATCCGTCTGATCGAGCGTCACGGCGTGACCCCCGGCGCGCTTGCCCTGATCTCACCGTGGGTCGATCCCGGCGATCGGGGTGCTACCAAAAAGGCCGACCTGGTGGTCAACACAGCGTGGTCCTTCGACGCCGCCGACGCCTACCTTGCCGGAGGCGACCGTACTGATCCCGGCTACGCACCGATGCACGGCAAGCTCGACGGGTTGCCACCCACCAGGATTCACGTCGGTTCCGAGGAAGTCCTTTACCCGCAGATCATGACGTTCACCGACAAGCTCTCCGCTGCCGGCGTCGACGTGTCCCTGGTCGAGTACGCAAGACTCTGGCACGTGGCTCACGCACAGGCGTCACTGGTGAAGGAAGCAGCAGACGCCGTTTCCGACCTCGGCCAGTTCATCGCATCGAAACTGATTCGCGCCAAGGATGATTCGAGTTCAGCAGTGGGCTCGAACAGTCACTGACGGGTGTCCCACCAGGTGCGGGCGACTTCCGAGGCTGACGCCTTGCCGGTCCGCACCTGCTCGATCATTGCGGCGAGATCGGTGGTGGACAGTTCACCGGCAACGACGCTGAGCGCCTTGACAGCCGAATCTCCCAGTGCGCCCGCTCGAAAGAGCGGAACGACATTCTGCGCAGCCAGATCGTGATTCGAATCAGCGAGCACTGTGACGGCATCGGATTGTGCCAACGCCGACAGCGTCGTGGTTCCGAATACTTGTGCACCGGGTACGTCTGCCGGCGTTGCCTGATCGACACCGGCGAAGACACACTCGGCGCCCTCGGCCAACTGTTCCACTGCCCCGTCCTCGACGAATCTCGCGGAGACGAGCGGCGTCGCCGCGGCACACGAAGGAGCAAAGGCTTCTATCGTCTTCGCTCCCAACGACTGTGCGTATCCGGTGTCGAGTGCGAGGACCGCACGATCTTCGGCCATCGCATAGTCGGAGACCGAAAGACCCTCCGGCAGAGAGCGACTCAAGGCTTCGAAGACGTCGTCGGCCTTGCGGGCCGGGGATGACGGGTCGTAGTGATCGAGCAGCGCGCCGGTGAACTCGGGCACCAAAGTGACTCGCGCTGCGTCCAGAGCCTCGAGTGATTGGTTTCGGCCACCTCCCAGCGATTCGACGCGAGCCGACAGGCCGGAGGAGGAGAGCACCGTCGAATACACCTCGGCCAACACCGAACTCTCCACCGATGCGTCAGCAGCCACCACGATCTGGTCACGAGACTCCGCTTCGGCACCCTCTACCACCGAATCACCGTTTGCGCATCCGCTGAGAATCGGCAGGACCATCAGTGCTGCAACAACAGTCGAATACTTCGTGCGTGTGCTCTTCACCGAAATCCTCACATCCAATCCCATGGATCGAAAACCGTGCCATGTCGGTACCTATCGTTACACTTGTCGGGCGATGCGCGGTAACCAGTCCTGACGCAGCCACTCGGTGGCGGCGCCGTCGAAGTCACTCGGGTGGCTTCGCCACAAGGGAATGGTTTCCGACGCCCGAAACACGGGACGCCCGAAAAACCGGAAGGACGCTCATGCGCACCTCACGATTTCGTTCCAACCGTTGGCTCGTAGCCGCGGCAACCGTTGTCTCTCTGACTGCACTGACAGCGTGCGGTAGCAGTGACGGTGACTCCAACAGCGATCCCAACGCGATCGTCGTCGGCTCCGCCAACTTCACCGAATCCGAGACGATCGCCAACATCTACGCCGAAGCACTGCGTGTCAACGGGTTCGATGTGTCCACGTCGTTCAACGTCGGCAGCCGCGAGGCGTACATTCCGGCACTCAAGGACGGGTCCATCAGTGTCATTCCGGATTACACGGGAAATCTCCTGCAGTACTTGGATCCCGACAGCACGGCCACCAGCTCCGCTGACGTCCTCGCTGCTCTTCCCGCAGCTCTCGGGTCGGAATTGGCAATTGCGACGCCTGCATCCGCCGAGGACAAGGACGCCGTCGTCGTCACGAAGGAAACCGCTGACAAGTGGAACCTGAAGACGATCGCCGATCTGGCTCCGCATTCCGCCGAGGTCAAGTTCGGTGCTCCGGCCGAGTTCCAGGAACGTCCAGCCGGATTGCCCGGTTTGAAGTCCAATTACGGCCTCGACATCTCGGCAGCCAACTTCGTTCCGATCGCCGACGGCGGTGGACCGGCAACCGTGAAGGCTCTCTCCTCCGGTGACATCACCGCGGCAAACATCTTCACGACGTCGGCCTCCATCCCGGAGAACAACTTCGTGGTTCTCGAAGACCCGAAGAACAATTTCCCGGCTCAGAACGTGGTGCCGGTGCTGCGCGCGTCGAAGTCTTCCGACAAGTTGAAGACAGTCCTCGATGCGGTGTCCGCCAAGCTCACCACCGAAGAGTTGTTGGCACTCAACGTCCAGGTGTCCGGCGACACCAAGACGGAGCCGGCAGCGGCGGCCAAGGCGTGGGTGACGGCGCAGGGCCTCGACAAGCCGGTCTCGTAGTCACGTGATCACCTTCGAGGGCGTCACCAAGCAGTATCCGGACGGCACCACCGCCGTCGACCGTCTCGATCTCACCATCGAGGCCGAGTCGTTCACGGTGTTCGTGGGGCCGTCCGGGTGCGGCAAGACGACGTCGATGCGCATGATCAACCGGATGATCACACCGACGTCGGGCAAGATCTTCGTCGACGGTCGTGACATCGCCCAGACCGACGCGGTGAAGCTGCGTCTCGGCATCGGGTACGTCATCCAGAACGCCGGCTTGCTTCCGCATCGCACCGTGATCGACAACGTCGCAACAGTTCCGGTACTGCGCGGTGAGTCCCGCCGCGCAGCGCGCAAAGCCGCGTTGGGGGTACTCGAACGCGTCGGTCTGGACATCTCCCTTGCCACCCGCTATCCCGGGCAACTCTCGGGTGGGCAGCAACAACGTGTGGGAGTTGCGCGTGCATTGGCTGCCGATCCGCCGATCCTGTTGATGGACGAGCCCTTCAGCGCCGTCGACCCGGTGGTGCGTGAGGATCTGCAGACCGAAATGCTCCGTCTTCAAAGCGAACTGAAGAAGACGATCGTCTTTGTCACCCACGACATCGACGAGGCAGTCAAACTCGGTGATCACATTGCCGTCTTCGGTCCCGGCGGGCGGCTTCAGCAGGTTGCGGCACCTCGCGACGTGTTGGCCGCACCGGCAACGGATTTTGTCGCCGGATTCGTCGGACGCGATCGCGGCTATCGGGGATTGTCGTTCCGCGCTGCCGACGAGGTTCCGTTGCACCCTGTACGCACGGCCGTCGAGAACGAATTGAAGGCTCTGCGTCTCGAATTGGGCGAATGGGTTCTCGTGGTCACGGACAACGGAACTCCGCAGGGATGGATCGACGTGACCGGCGTCGAAGGCCTGCGCTCGGGACGAACCCTTGCTCAGTCGACGTCTGCCGGTGGTTCGCTGTTCTCCCCCGGCGGCGATCTCCGCCAAGCACTCGATGCGGCAATCTCGTCGCCTTCCGGTATCGGCGTTGCCGTCGACGGCGAGGGCGCGGTCATCGGCGGGATCCTCGGTTCCGAAGTCGTGGCGAAATTGGCAGATCAGCGTCGACGCGAGGACGAGGAACGCAACCGCGTCGCCTTCACCGAGGGATTCGGGTCGTAGCGGCATGCGCTGGCTCATCGACAATTTCTCGACGGTCGTGGACTACTCGAAGACCCATCTGTATCTGGCACTGCTTCCTTTGCTGATCGGTCTCCTGATTGCCGTTCCGGTCGGAACAGCGATCCGCAACGTCAGATGGCTGCGCCGAATCACGTTGACCCTGGCGAGCATTGCGTTCACGATTCCGTCGCTCGCGCTGTTCGTCACCATCCCCCAGTTGTTCGGACTCAAGACCCTTGATCCTCTCAACGTCGTGATCGCACTCAGCGTGTATGCGACGGCACTGCTCATCCGGGCAGTACCCGAAGCACTCGACTCGGTGCCGGACAACGTCATCGACGCCTCCACCGCCGTCGGTTTCACACCACTACGACGCGCTCTGACGGTCGAGTTGCCATTGGCGCTGCCGGTGATGATCGCGAACATCAGAGTTATTGCCGTTACCAATATTTCGCTGGTGTCAGTCGGATCTCTGATCGGAATCGGCGGGCTTGGAGTCCTGTTCAAACAAGGCTACGACCGCGACTATCCCGACCAGATCGTTGCGGGCATCATCGCGATCGTCGTGCTGGCACTGGCGCTCGATCTGATCCTGTATCTGATCGGCCGATTCCTGACCCCGTGGACCAGAACGTCGACCTCGTCGAAGGTTCCCGCCGTCCTGTCGGCCGAGGGGGAACCCGTATGAGCATCTTCACCGGAGCTTGGGACTTCATCGTCGATCCCGGCAATTGGAGCGGCGACACCGGAATCGGCACCCGCATCCTCCAGCACCTCTGGTACAGCGTTCTGGCCGTGGCACTTTCGGCCGTGATCGCGGTGCCCATCGGGTTACTCATCGGCCATCTGCGTCGCGGTGAGATCGTGGTCGTCAGTCTGGTCAACGCACTGCGGTCACTGCCCACTCTCGGCCTGCTGACCTTCCTCGTTCTTCTCATGGGCCTGGGAGTGATGCCACCGATTCTCGCCCTCGTCATCCTCGGCATTCCCCCACTCCTCGCCGGCACGTACGCCGGAATCGCCAGCGTCGACCGTGGCGTCGTCGAGGCCGCGCGGGCGATGGGTATGACCGAACTCCAAGTGCTCTTCCGCGTCGAGATACCCAACGCGCTGCCATTGATTCTCGGCGGACTGCGTAACGCGACACTGCAGGTGATTGCCACGGCAACGGTCGCCGCCTACGTCAACCTCGGCGGCCTCGGCCGGTACATCTTCGACGGTCTCGCACTCTACAAGTACGACCGAGTCGTCGTCGGCGCAATCCTGGTCGCGGTTGTGGCTCTCGTCGTGGACGGCTTACTGGCGCTGGTGGTCTGGGCATCGGTTCCCGGCACCGGCAGGCTGCGCCGAACACCCGACCTCACTCGTCTGTAGCTCTCGGTACACACGAAAAAGCCCCGATCGGAACCTTGTGTGCGGGTTCCGATCGGGGCTTTCGTAGTCCCTCTTAGCTGGTCACGCCCTCAGCATGCGCTGCGGCCGCGACGGCTTCCGCTACTGCGGGTGCCACGCGAGGGTCGAGTGGGCTGGGGACGATTTTGTCCGCCGCCAACTCGTCGCCGACCACCGACAGGATTGCCTCGGCGGCAGCGAGCTTCATACCTTCGGTGATGCGACGGGCGCCGGCGTCGAGCGCGCCCTTGAACACACCGGGGAAGGCAAGAACATTGTTGATCTGGTTCGGGAAATCACTGCGACCCGTAGCCACGATCGCCGCGTACTTCGACGCGGTTTCGGGGTGAATCTCCGGGTCCGGGTTGGAGAGTGCGAACACGATCGACTCGGGAGCCATCGAAGCGATGAGCTCCTCGGGGATCTTGCCCGCCGAGACACCGAGGAACACGTCAGCACCTTCGAGAGCCTCGATGGCACCACCATGCAGGTCACGGGGATTGGTGCGGGCCGCGAGTTCTGCCTTCACGTCGTTGAGGTCGCTGCGCTCACCCGAGATGATGCCCTTCGAGTCCAGCACGATGACGTCGCTGATTCCGGCGGCGAGCAGGATGTTCGCGCAGGCAACACCCGCAGCGCCGGCGCCGGAGATGACGACCTTGAGTGTGGTGATGTCGCGGCTCTGGACCTTCACGGCGCCCTTGAGTGCCGCGAGGACCACGATGGCGGTTCCGTGCTGATCGTCGTGCATGACGGGGCAGTCGAGAGCTTCGATGACGCGCTTCTCGATCTCGAAGCAACGCGGCGCCGAGATGTCCTCGAGGTTGACCGCGCCGAAGCTCGGGCGCAGACGGATGAGCGTCTCGACGATCTCGTCGGGATCCTTGGTGTCGAGAACCAGCGGAATGGAGTTCAGTCCGGCGAAGTTCTTGAACAGTGCCGACTTGCCCTCCATGACGGGCAGCGACGCGCGGGGGCCGATGTCGCCGAGTCCGAGAACCGCGGTGCCGTCGCTGACCACGACGACGAGTCGGTTGGTCCACGTGTATCGATCGGCGAGGGTTTCGTCTGCAGCGATGGCGCGGCTCACCTGAGCAACACCCGGCGTGTAGGCGATCGAGAGGGCCCGCTGCGTATCGAGCGGCGCGGTGGTCTCGACCGAGAGCTTGCCACCGACGTGAGCGGCAAAGATTTCTTCGTCGGTCAACTCGACCTTGGGTACGTTGATGGCTTCAGTCACGAGGGACACGATGACACTCCTGATTAGTCCAGCCTCAAGCGGGGCTGGGTTACTGGGAAGTAATCCTTCGGACCGCTGCGAAACTACGTTCACAACGGTCAGAGATCATTTCTTCCGCGAACGACTACTGAGAAGAAGAGCATTCGGCGTGCGCGAGAAAGTGGGCCGCAATACATCCGAAGCGTCATGGTGTGGGGCGGGTGAGCCCTGGCGTATCCATGCAATCTAGGTTTCGGGAGAAATTCTGACGAAACCTGCACTTCGGGGCCGGGCTGTGGCGCCGCCTCGAAGTAACTCCAGTTTGCCACCAGAGTCGGATCACAATCAAATCCTCCAAGCGGTCGGATTCCTCACCACACTCGAACCCGAGCCGTCATCCCCACCGTGTCATCCCCACCGCGTCATCCCCACCCAGTCATCCCCACCACTGCGTCACCAACAACAGCCCCGCCACCACGAGCACGACCACCGATCCGGCAACCGCCGCGATACCCCGCCTGCGGTCGCACCAGATCTGCGCGGCGAGAGCAACCACCGAGGCCGCAATGTGCGCGGTGATCGACGTTGTTCCCGGACCCGGGAATCCGCGGTTGCCGCCCAGATATGCCGAACCGATGATCACGAGTGTCAAGACCACGATTCCGGCCGCCACGGTGCCGCTCAGGGCACGTAGAGCACGGACCAGCAGCCATTGACGACTGTCGGCGGGATAGTCGTCTTCGTACTGATAGTCCTGATAATCCTGGTACTGGTATTCGTCCTCGTACCTGTCGTTCCGGTCGTACCTGTCGTCGTATGTCATCTCTTACGCTCCCGCGACGAATCCGCGGACTGATTCCGCAATGAGTTGAACCGCGATGGCGGCGAGCAGAAGACCGGCGATGCGTGCCAGCAGACTGATGCCACCCTCGCCCAGTATCCGGATCAGTGCGGTCGAGAAGCGCAGGACCACGAACAGCACGAGGTGGATGGACAGAATCGCCAACGCGATGGCCAGATACGACGCCGCTTCACCGTCGGCCTGGGCGACAAAGACGATGACGGCTGCAATCGCACCGGGACCGGCCATCATCGGCGTTCCCAGAGGAACGAGTGCGACGTTGACGTCGTCGGCTCCCTGCGGACGGTTGGAGGCCTTGCCGGTCAGCAGTTCGAGTGCGATGAGAAGCAGGAGTAGTCCGCCGGCACCCTGCAACGCCGGAATGCCGATGTGGAGGTAGTTGAGGATCGCCTGACCGCCGATGGCAAAGACCGAGATGACCGCCAGGGAGACGGCGGGGGCCTGCCATGCCGCTCGATTGCGATCTTCACGGCTTTTACGTCCGACGAGTGACAAGAACACCGGGATGACTCCGGGCGGGTCCATGATCACGAACAGCGTGATGAACACGGTGAGGTAGAGCGTGGTGTCGAGCATCAGCGCCCCAGTACCTCCACGCCGGTGGCAGCCGAGACGAGTTTGTCGAACTCGGCTTCGTCCGTGAGCTCGTCGCCGAGTCCGATCGTCTTGTTCTCGCCGTGGTAGTCAGAGGATCCGGTGACTGCCAAGCCGAGATCGACGGCCAGTCGGCGCAGGACGTCACGATCGTCGCTGCGATGGTCCGGGTGATCGACTTCGAGACCCCCGAGACCCAGCTCGGCCAGATCACGGATGTGGTCGAGCGCAAGCAATCCGCCGCGCGAACGCGCCCGTCCATGCGCAAGGACAGTTACTCCCCCGGCCGCTGCCACCAGTTCGACGGCGTACTCGAGCGGAGTGTCGTACTTGGGAACGTCGTATCGCCCTCGACTGGACAACAGGTCGGAGAAAGCCTCACTGATGCTCGACACCACTCCCGCTCGCATCAGGGCCGCTGCGACGTGCGGGCGTCCGACGGACGGACCGGCGTCGGCGAGGATCTGATCGGGATCGACGGGCAGACCGTCACGCGCCATCATGGTCGTCATCACCCGGATACGTTCGACGCGTTCGGCGCGCAGTCGCTCACGTTCTTTTGCGAATTCGGGGTGCGTCGGATCGAACAGGTACGCAAGCAGATGTACAGCGACCGGCCAACCACGCTCACCTCGACCTTCGCACGACATCTCCATCCCACGAACCAGGCTGACGCCGGCCGGCAAGGCCTGCGCCGCCTCGGCCCAGCCCGAAGTCGTGTCGTGATCGGTGATGGCGACGACGTCGAGTCCGGCGTCGGCTGCGGCGCGCATGAGGGCAGCCGGGGTGTCGGTGCCGTCCGATGCGTTGGAGTGGGCGTGAAGATCTATTCGCACTGTTCCAGTGTGTCAGCAATCGGCAACTTCATCGCGCTCCGGTGGGCGAGCCGGAAGCTGACGTACGATTACGCCGCAGCGGCAGCGCAATTCGATCAGGTGTCGCTGTAGTGCCGTTCCCCTGCCGTTCCACTGCATTACAGACCGAGAAGGAGCGAGCGTGCCAACCATGCCGTCACTGCCGAATTGGTCGAACGGCAAATCGACGCAAGCCGATGCGCCCAAGATCCCCGTTCCGGCTGCCCGCGCGATCGTCGACTGCGCGGTCTACGTGGATGGCGTGCGGTTGCCGGGCAAGTACACGCACCGCGCCGCGTTGGCCGAGGTTCGTAGTCGCGACAACGCGTTCGTCTGGGTGGGCATGCACGCTCCCGACGAAGGTCAGATGCAAGATGTCGCAGCAACTTTCGGACTCCACGAGCTGATGGTCGAGGATGCCGTCCATGCACACGAGCGCCCGAAACTCGAACGCTACGACGACGTCATGTTCCTGGTGCTGCGCACGGTCGTCTACGTGCCGCACGAGTCCGTCGCGACGGCGAGCGAGATCGTCGAAACCGGCGAGATCATGGTGTTCGTCGGCCCCGACTTCGTGGTGACCGTCCGGCACGGGGATCACTCCGAACTGGCAAGCGTGCGCAAGTCACTCGAGCAGAACCCCGAGCGCCTCACCATGGGCCCGTTCGCGGTGTTGCACGCGATCACCGACCACGTCGTAGACAGCTATCTCTCCGTCATCCAACTCGTCGAACAGGACGTCGACAGCATGGAAGAGTTGGTGTTCAACCCGCGGAACACCGTTGCCGTCGAGCACATCTACCTGCTCAAACGTGAAATCGTCGAACTACGACGCTCGGTAACTCCACTCGGATTGCCACTGCTCCAGCTGACCCAGCCCGCGGGCGGCCTCGTCCCGAAGGAGATCCGGCGGTACTTTCGTGACGTCCGCGATCACCACACGATCGTGTCCGAACGGATCTCGGAATACGACGAGGTGTTGAGTTCGCTGGTCGACGCCGCACTCGCGAAGATCGCGGTGCAGCAAAACACCGACATGCGCAAGATCTCCGCGTGGGTCGCGATCGCCGCCGTGCCGACCGGCGTTGCCGGCATCTACGGGATGAACTTCGAGAACATGCCGGAACTCGGTTACAAGTACGGCTACCAGTCCATCCTGTTCCTCATCGCCTCGGTGTGTGTCGGCTTGTTCTTTCTCTTCCGCCGCAACAACTGGCTGTGAACCACTCACGCTGACTCCCTGTACTTGCCACCGTCGCAGGCGGACAATGGATATGGGTACGCATTTTCATTCCGTTCCCGAAATCCATTTTGCGACAAGCAAATTCAGATCCAAGGAGAAGTGGAGGAGCAACCATGCCTACAGTCGAGCAATCCGTGGAGATCGCGTTGCCACCCAAGGACGTCTGGGAGTACATCGCCGTCGCCGAGAACTGGCCCAACTGGGAGAATTCGATGGTCGAGTGCAAACAGATCACCGACGGCCCGATGGGCGTGGGAAGCCGCTGGCACGGTGTCTCGCGAATCCTGGGCAAGCGTCTCGAGTGGACATCCGAATTCACCGAGTACGACCCACCGAGATCGTCGAAATCGACGTCCGTCGAAAGTCCGGTCAGCTTCTCGCAGACCACGACCTGCGAAGAAGTCGGTGACGGCACTCGGGTCACCTACCGACTCGACAGCGAAAGCGGCCGGGGAGGAGTATTCGGCAAGATGGCCGACCCGATCGTCACGAAAGCATTTTCACGGACGGTTCGGGTAAGTCTCGAGAACTTGGCGGACATCCTCGTGCACGCCGAATGATCTGACGGACAAAGCGCCAGCGCGGCTAGAGCGAGGCGGCGGAACGGTGCGGATCGCGGATGTCGATCCCCGCCTCGGTCCACGCTTCCCGCAGTGCCTCTGCGCCGCGCAGACGCACCCAGGCGGCTTCGGTACCGGTGAGGGGGACCACGCCGAGGAAGCGCACCGGATCGAACGGCTCCGGTAGCGTCAGGTCTTCGATCCCGCTGTCACCGAGAAGCACCGCCGTGAACGCGGTGTCCTTCCAGAGCGGCTCGCCCAGGTCCAGTAGCGCGTCTTCGAGCAGCACGACGCCTTCGACGGAGGGTGCTGCGGCCAGCACCGCGAGCGTCCTGGCCACACCCGACGCGATACCCGTTCCTCCGCGCAGGGTGAGCACCAACTCGGCGCGGGGTCCGCGCGTGGGGTCTGCGACCAGTTCGTTGGGGTCGCCCATCGGATGACGCGAGCAACCGAGGGTGATGTAGCGGACCAGGCCGTCGGGTGATTCGAAACGCAGCACGTCCAGCGGTTCGACACCCAGGAACGTCACCGAGGCAGCCGCGGGCTCCGGCCCCTCGATGCTGCTGACGAGATGGGCCCGGACGGAAGATACGACGCTGTCTGACACTCGTCCATCTAAACACCGCGCCCCCGAGGTTCGCAGCGCAGATACCTCGCGCTGGCGGTAGCGTCGTCGAAATGGTCTCCGTTCTTGCTGTCAGCGACGAGACCGTCGAATACCTGTGGAGCAGTCAGGTTCGTTCACTCGGAGTCGACGTGATCCTCGGTGCGGGCGATCTGCCGTTCGCCTATCTGGAGTACCTGTCGGATCAACTGAACGCACCTTGCGTGTTCGTTCCCGGAAACCACGACGTCGATCTGTCCGGATACTCGAACAAGAGATCGGGTTGGATGCGGGCGGGCATGCCCGCGCAGTGGCCAGGGCCCACCGGCGCGGTCAACGCCGACGGACGCATCGTGACCGTCGCCGGTCTGCGGATCGCGGGCCTCGGTGGTTCCATCCGGTACAACACCGGCCCCAATCAGTGGTCCGAGCGCCAGCAGAGTCGACGCGCTCGCTCGCTCACCTGGCGAAACGCTTGGCAATCGAGACTTCCCGGCAGTCGGAGGGGCGTGGATGTGCTGCTCACCCACAGCCCCGCCCGTGGCGTCGGCGACGCCGAGGATCGGCCACATCGAGGGTTCGAATGCTTCACGCCTTTGATTCACAACCTCGATCCGACGGTCATGGTCCACGGACACATCCACCCACACGGGCGAACCCCTCTCGATCTGGAGGTAGGCCGGACTATCGTGCTCAATACCGTCGGCTTCACGCTGATGGAGATTTCCCCAGGTACTCCGCCGACGATCGTGAGGCGCCGACATGGCTCGTGACACCGGATTTCCCACAGCCGACGCGGAGAACGACTTCGCTCGTCAGCGTCGACGTGCCGACGTTGCCCGTCTGGTCAGTTGGCTACGACGCGAACCCGACGACGTCAACGCGATCCTGCCGTTCGACGAGGTTGTCGCAGCTCTGGGCAAGGTCGGCGAGAAGTCTCTGGGGCTGCAGGTCGTCACCATCGAATCAATAGTCGGAAGTGTCGACCGCACAGGTGATTTCGACAGGTACTTCCGTCCGACGTCCACTCACTCGCGCGCTCGTTGGGAGCGACTTGCGGTGGCGCAACGACGCGGCGAATCGGTACCACCTGTTCAGTTGTATCGCGTCGGCTCCATGCATTTCGTGATCGACGGACACCACCGAGTGTCCATTGCGTGTGCGATGCACCAGAAGACAATCGACGCGTACGTCACCGAGATCATCACGCGCATCTCGCCGGAAGGCATCACTCAGCGCGCCGATCTGCTCATCAAGGACCATCGCCGACTCTTCCTCACTCGCGTTCCGCTGCAGGGTTCACAACGCGAAGCTGTCCAGGTCACCGACCCGTGGGAGTACGCCGAACTCAGTGAGTGCGTGGAGGCGTGGGGTTTTCGGCTCATGCAGGAAAAGGGTGAGTTCCTCGGCCGAGACACGGTCGCCCGGCGCTGGTTCGGCGAGGAGTTTCTCCCCGTCGTGCGAATGCTGAGGGGCGCCGACATGTTGCCCGAGCACACCGATGCCGAGGCGTACTTGTGGATCGCCCGGGAGCGGTACCGGTTGGTGCGGCGCCACATGTGGAACGACGAGATCGTGGCCGAACTGCGCGATCGAGCACCCCGAAAGCACAAGCCCGCTACGTAGATGCAGTGAAGCGAACCTCGCGGTTCGGGATCTTCGGGTGCATGAACTTCAGCAACGAACGCGCTTCTTTCTCGATGGACGCGAGGGCGGTCTTCGGTTGCTGCGCAAACAGAGTCGCACCCAACTCGACCGTCTCCTTTGCCGGCGTCACCGTCGCATATCCCACCACCTTCCCGCGCACCAGGATGGCGGGCTTGATGATGCCGTTCACGGTGAAGACGCGAGTTCGGTACTGCTCGTCCATGATTCGAGATCGGTCGGCGTGCGAGAGCAAGATGTTGTCGAACGGTGCAAGGATTCTGACCGGGGGTGTTCCGGAGGTCGGTCGTGGCGCGTCCGGCAGGTCGAACACCTCGGTACCCTTCGCGTTGACAAAGTTGATCAGGCCGGGACGTAGCCTCTCGAAGACTTCGGCGAGTCTGGTCAGACCCGACCACGCCTGGGCGTCCTTCACACTCGCGGGCCCGAAGGCAGCCAGATAGCGCAGCACCATCGCGTCGGGATCTGGAGTTGAACTCACCTCTGCGCCAAGCCAATTCTCCAAGGTCGTCAGTGCCGGTGCTCCGGATCGTCCCCACAGACCTCGCGGTGGAACCTGCACCATCGGCAACAGTCCGCGAACTCCGTGTGCCAACCCTTCTGGCGCGTGGCCGGGAAAACGCTCCGCCAGTAGAGGCCTCATCTGCATTTGGGTAAGCGGCCCGTCTGCTACCAGGTCGCGTCCCGCCTGCGCCAGCGCGTCGAGATCCAACCCGGTGAGCGCCGCACGCTGTGTGCTGTTGGTGTGGAGATCGCGTTCCATGATCGTCTGAACCGTCGCCCGGAAGGGGCCCACATCCGCGGCCGAGAGAGCAAAAACCGTGCCCCGCATGGCAACCAGCCGCACCACCTGGCGCTTCTCCACAAGGGTGGAGAGGTCTTCTGCCGCAAAGTTCTTCAGCCGCGCCCACAGCGCCAGGTAGGGCGGATTCGGCGCCTGGGCCTGCAGACCTGCCAGGTGCTCGATCGCATCCAACGCACTGACCTCGGCCCTCCGCAGCAGGAACTGCCGCGCCAGAGTCGACAGGTTGAGCTCGCGATCGGTGATCAGTGCAGCCATCGACAACTCCTCAGCGCTCGTGGTCGGATTCGGTGACGATCTGGAACGGTATCTCGACTCGCGCGAGGGTTCCGGACTCTTCACCCGGCCCGACCGAGAACGAGCCACCCGCGGCAACCACCCGCAACTCGTGCGAGAGCAGCCCTATGTGGCCGGCGGCCCGTCGTTCGGCAATCCGATCGGCGCTGATCCCCCGGCCGTCGTCCGAGACCACCAGCACCGCACGGTGGTCCAGTCGTGCGAGCTCGATCCGAACATTGTACGCGCCGGCATGTTTGACGACATTGCCAAGGAGCTCTCGGGCGGCGCCGAACAGGACGTCGTCCGCGGACGTGCGCAGATCGTCGTTCCAGCCCGAAGTGTCGACGTCGACCACCACTCCGCCGCGTCCCTGCGCCGAGCGCGCGAGGTCTCCGATTGCACGGGCGAGACCCACGTGCACGAGGACTGTGGGATGCAGCTCCGAAACGGAGGATCTCAACAGCGTGGTCGCTTCACCGAGCGCTTTTCCGGCTCGCGCCAACGCGACAGGCTCCGCACTGTCTGCCAATTCGTCGAGATCCATCCGCGCCGCGAGAACGTACTGGAGCGCCCCGTCGTGCAACTGCTCGGACAATTCCGTGCGCTCTCGCTGCTCCAGCCCCATGAGTTCGGCCAGAAGGCTGGTTCGATGCCCGACGAGTTGTCCGATGGTCAACACGCGTGATCTTTGAATCCGAGTCAATCCGATTGCGCCCGCGCCCACTCCGGCCAAGGCCATGGTGCTCAGCAGGATCGACGGCCACGGCTCGGAGTTCGAAGTCATCGTTGCCCAACTGGAAACGAAGAACACCCCGATCGTGCAGGCAACGACGCCGACACACACGTCCGTCCGCAGTTGCGTACACGCAAGAACCGGAATGACGAAGAGCCCGTTGCTCAAGATGTCGGCGGTCCAACTCTGCTCGGCTGCGAGACCGGTCAGCAATGTCAGAGTTGCGAGCACGGCGAGGTCGACGAACAAGCCGAGCCAGATCATCGTCACCGGGCCGGTGCCGCCCTTGCGGATCCACAGCGCCACGGCTGCCGACCAGAGGGCATAGGCGCCCAGAATCGCGAAACACCATCCCGCGTCGTTCATCGGCGGGACGAAGATCAGTGTCAGGGCGATGAACAGCACCAGAGCGCCGCGCACCGTCAGTTGGAGGTACGCACCGCGGTAGGCGTGTTCGCGCAAGATCCGCTCGAGGTCCGGGCCGCCGGGCAGGTGCTCGGTTCGTACCGAGGATTCGTTCATCTGTCCTCCTGTGCCGCCCATCCCAGTTCCCTGTGAATGAGCTTCGCACACGAGATTTCACAATCAACCCGCAATACCGTGAATGGCACAGCATTCACCGAACCTCGAAACCACGCAGGAGTGCTCATGATCTCGACCCGAGCAAGCAAGCGCCGCATCGCCACTCGATTTGCCGTCGCCGGCGCCCTGGCAGCGGCGCCGATCGCCGTGGTCGCCGGGACAGCGCAAGCCGCCCCGGCCTCCACC